>JAZRRB010000035.1:0-5209 GCA_045650385.1 Candidatus Scatosoma sp.
GGCCCCCGTCTTCGTTTGAAGAAATCGCTTGACGAAGTTCTTGAAGGATACGATAAGGAATGGGTTATCCCTGCAGTAGAAAGCAAGGTGTTCGGTATCGGCGTAGAAAGCTACACGGTAGGCAGCAACGAATTCTATCAAAACTATGCGGCAACGCGCGGTATTTGCTGCTTGCTCGACACGGGACATTATCACCCCACGGAAGTGGTTTCCGATAAAATCCCTTCGATGCTTGCGTTCTATGATAAAGTACAGCTCCACGTTTCCCGTCCAGTTAGATGGGATAGCGACCACGTAATCGTAGTGGACGACGAACTTAAAGAACTTTCCAAAGAAATTATCCGCAACGACGCGGACGATAAAGTTATCGTAGCGCTCGACTATTTCGACGCATCCATCAACCGTTTGTGTGCATGGGTAACGGGTGTGCGTTCGATGCAAAAGGCGCTTCTTTCCGCAATTTTGCAACCGTATGCGGAAATGAAGAAGTTGCAAGACGAAGGCAATTACACGAAAGTGTTCTATATGCATGAAAGAGTAAAATATCTTCCTTTCGTAGACGTTTGGAACGAATATCTCGCTCGTCAAGGCTTGTCCGAAGATTGGTGGGAAGAAGTGGAAAAATTCGAAAAAGAAGTAATTGCAAAGAGAGGTTAAAAAAGTGAAGATTTTGGTTGTAAACGCAGGTAGCTCTTCCCTTAAATATCAACTGTTTGATATGGACACGAACACGGCGATTGCAAAGGGCAACTGCGAAAGAATCGGTATTGACGGCGTAGTAACACATAAATGCCCCGGTAAAGCAGATTACAAGACTTCGGCAGATTTCCCTGATCACAGAGCCGCTATCGAGTGTGTACTTGGTCTTTTGACGGACGCAAAACTCGGCGTTATCGGTAGCGTTAAGGAAATCGCGGCGGTAGGGCATAGATTTGCACACGGCGGACAGCTTCGCGCGTCCACCGTACTTGGTGCAGATGAGATTGCGTATTTGGAGAGCATTGTGGAACTCAACCCCTTGCACGGACCTCCCGCTATCAGCGGTTTCAAGGCTTGTAAAGAGGTTATGCCCGATATCAAGCACGTAGGCGTTTTCGATACTTCTTATTATTCCACAATGAAAGAAGACGCGTATATTTATCCGATTCCTTACGAGTTGTATGAAGAATACAAAATCCGTCGTTACGGTTTCCACGGCACGTCGCATAGATACGTTGCGGCAAAGGCGGCGGATATGCTCGGGAAAAAGGACACGAAGATTATCACCTGCCACCTTGGTAATGGTTCGTCGATTACGGCGAGCGTAAACGGCAAGGCTATCGATACGTCGATGGGCTTTACCCCCCAAGACGGTGTGCCTATGGGTACGCGTAGCGGTGCGCTTGATCCCACGGTGCCTATGTATATTATGAAAAAGAAAGGCATGACGGCGGAAGAAGTGGAAAAGGTCCTCAACAATCAATCGGGCTTGCTCGGTGTTTCGGGTGTATCCAGCGATTGTAGAGACGTGGCGAACGCGGCGGCGGAAGGCAATGCACGTGCAGAGCTTGCACTCAAAATCTTGGTACATAACATCAAGAAAATTATCGGTTCGTATATCGCGGAAATGAACGGCGTAGACGCGGTGGTGTTTACGGCAGGCATCGGCGAAAACGATAGAGCGATGAGAGAACGCGTTTGCGAGAATATGGATTGGCTTGGTATCGCGATTGATAAAGAAATCAACGATACTTGCCCTCGCGGAGAAGATGCGGACATCAGCGCAAAGGGAGCGAAGGTAAAGACGTTCGTTATCCCCACCAACGAAGAGTATATGTTTGCTCTCGACACACAAAATTTAGCAAAATAAAAAAAATATATATAAAATAAGGAGAACTAATATGAAATCCCCATTCGAGATTAAGAAAGAAATTTGCGAAGTTGGTTTGAAGCTTTGGCAAAAAGGCTTCGTTGCAGCAAACGACGGTAACATTTCCGTAAAGATTAGCGACAACGAATTCTACTGCACGCCCACGGGCGTATCGAAAGCGTCCTTGACGCCCGACATGATCATCAAAGTAGACAAAGACGGTAAAAAGCTTGAAGGCAAGCTCAACCCTTCGTCTGAAATTAAGATGCACATGAGAGTATATCGCGAACGTCCCGACGTTACGGCAGTTGTGCACGCGCACCCTCCCGTTGCTACGGCGTTCACCGTTGCGGATATCGACCTTGACCAATACGTGCTTCCCGAAGCAGTTTTGACGATTGGTGCAGTTCCCACCTGCGATTACGGTACTCCTTCGACGATGGAAATTCCCGATTCGCTCGATCCGTACCTTCAAAACCACGATGCGTTCTTGCTTCGTAACCACGGCGCTTTGACGGTTGGTTGCAACCTTACGAAAGCGTTCTTCGTAATGGAAGAAGTAGAATTCAACGCAGTTATTTGCAAGCACGCTATGGACCTTGGTGCAGTACACGAAATTTCCTGCGACCAACTTAAAAAGCTCATGGATTTGAGAAAGAAGATGAATTTGCCCGGCCGTCACCCTGGTATCGAATGCGAAGAAGAAGCTTCTTGCGGTTGCGGTGCAAATGCAGAACTCGTGGAAGCAATCACGAAGAAAGTTCTTGCGGCACTTGGCAAATAAGAGAGTGGTTTTACGCATAGCGTAAAAAAGCACTTTATCAAAGGAAGGAGAAAAAACTATGGCAATCAATTGGACGGAAGCCCAAATCGAGCAAGTAATCGCGCAAGTGATTAAAAACCTCGGCGGCGCGGCTTCCACCGTAAGAAACGATTGGGATTCGACGCAATATAACGGTTGTAAACTTATCGGTATTTACGCGGATATGAACGATGCCATCGACGCGGCGACGGCTGGCTATAAAGCCATCCGCGCGATGTCGCTCGAAGAGAGAGAAAAGGTAATCGCAAACGTTCGCGAATTGTGCCGTAAGGAAGCGCCTATTATGGCGAAACTCGGCGTTGCGGAAACGAAGATGGGACGCGTAGAACACAAAACCGCAAAACATATCCTCGTTGCTGACAAAACGCCCGGTACGGCTGACATCGTTGCGCAGGTAAAAACGGGGGACTACGGTCTTACGCTCACGGAAATGGCGCCCTTTGGCGTTGTGGGCAGTATTACCCCCAGTACCAACCCTTCGGAAACGGTTATTTGTAACAGTATCGGCATGATTGCGGCTGGTAACGGTGTGGTATTCAATCCCCACCCCAACGCAATCGCAACGTCCAACTATGCGGTAGACTTAATCAACCGTGCGAGTGCAGCGGCAGGCGGCCCGAACGTCCTCGTTGCTTCGGTGGTAAAACCCACGTTGGATACGGCTCAAATTATGTATAAACACCCCAACATCCGCTTGCTTGTATGTACGGGCGGCCCCGGGGTTGTAAGAAGCGTGCTTTCCAGCGGAAAGAAAGCAATCGGCGCAGGTGCGGGTAATCCTCCCGTAATTGTCGACGATACGGCTGATATCCGCAAAGCGGCAAAAGACATCATCGACGGATGTACGTTTGATAATAACTTGCCTTGTATCGCAGAAAAAGAAGTATTCGCGTTTAAGAATATCGCGGATCAGCTTATTTCCGAAATGCAAAATAACGGTGCGTATATGATTACGCCCGAACAGGCAGGAAAATTGGCGAACATCGTACTCGTTGATAGCAAAAACCCCAAGACGGGTATCGTTAAAAAGACGGTCAGCCGTGATTGCGTTGGTCGTGATGCGGCGGTGCTCTTGGAAAAAATCGGCGTAAAGGTAGGCGGAGATATCCGTTGTATTATTTGCGAAACGGGCTTCGACCATCCCTTCGTACAAGAAGAACTCATGATGCCGATTTTGCCTATCGTACGTGTAAACGATATCGATCAGGCAATCGATTTGGCGGTGAAAGCGGAACACGGCAATAGACATACGGCGCACATGCACTCGAAGAATATCGACCACTTGACGAGATTTGCTCGCGCGGTGGAAACGACGATTTTCGTCAAGAACGCGCCCTCGTATGCAGGTATCGGTTTCGGCGGCGAAGGACATACGACGTTCACCATCGCAGGGCCTACGGGCGAAGGCTTGACCAGCGCGCGTAGCTTTACGAGATACCGTCGTTGCGTTTTGGCTGAAAGTTTCCGTATTATTTAATAAGGTAAAAGGAGAAAGAAAATTATGGATATTACGTCTTCTCAAGTAGAGAGTATCGTTCGTAAAATCCTTGGTGAAATGGGCGGCGCGAAATCCTCTTGCGGTTGCGCTGGCAAAGTTCCCAAGACGGCGAAAGTGGCGATGCTCACTGCACAAAAGAAAATCGAAGTAAAAGAATTCCCTATCCCTGCGCTTACCGACGACGATATCCTCGTTAAAGTAGAGGGTTGCGGCGTTTGCGGTACGGACGTTCACGAATGGAAAGCTGATCCGTTCGGCATTATCCCCGTAACGCTCGGTCACGAAGGTACGGGTGAAATCGTATACCTTGGTAAGAACATCAAAGCGGATACGTCGGGCAAGCCTATCAAAGTAGGCGATAAGCTTGTAACGAGCGTTATTAGCTGTGGCGAATGTCACGTTTGCCGCAATCATCCCGCAAACACCAATCTTTGTGATAAGCAAGGCGTGTTCGGTTTGGTTCCGCACAGCAATGCAAACCCGTTCACCGGTTGGTTTGCGGAATATTTGCTTATTCGCGGCAAGGGTTCTACCTATTTCGTAGTAAACGATTTGAACTTGAAAGAAAGAATGATTCTCGAACTCGCTTGCGTATGCGTACACGCATTGAAGAGAGCGCAAACGACGGGGCTTATCAATTTCAATTCGAAAGTACTTATTCAAGGTCTTGGTCCCGTAGGTTTGGTAATGATCAGCGTACTTCGCGCGGCAGGTATCAACCACATTATCGCTATCGACGGCACGCCGATGCGTTTGGAAATGGCGAAAAAACTCGGCGCAAAGACGATTGTAAACTTCCGCGAAATGACGACGCTTGAAGAAAGAGTGAAATACGTCAAGAGCGTAGCAAACGGCGTGGGCGCAGACTTTGCGTTCCAATGCACGGGTGCACCTGCGGCAGCGAAAGACATTTTCGAATATATCCGTCGCGGCGGCGGTCTTTGCGAAATGGGCTTCTTCGTAAACAATGGCGAATACAACGTAAATCCCCACTTTGCAATGTGCAATAAGGAAATCAATCTTGTTGGTTCTTGGGATT
>JAZRRB010000036.1:0-3178 GCA_045650385.1 Candidatus Scatosoma sp.
GTATACTATATGTGTATGGAATTCCTTATGGGACGTTCCTTGAAAAACAGCTTGTATAACCTCGGTGTTTCCGACGTGTTTGCGGAAGCGTTGAAAGAATACGATACGACTTTGGATGATTTGTATGAATTGGAACCGGATGCAGGTCTTGGTAACGGCGGTCTTGGTCGTCTTGCCGCTTGCTTTATGGACGCGCTCGCAACGGGCGATTATCCTGCAATGGGTTATTCCATCCGTTACGATTACGGTCTTTTCAAGCAAAAGATTGTTGACGGTTGGCAGACGGAACTTCCCGACGTATGGCTTCCTGGCGGTGAAGTATGGCTTACCCAAAGAAGCGATAAGACGTTCACGGTTAAATTCGACGGTTACATCGAAGAAAAATGGACGGAAAACGGCATGGAAGCAATTTATCGCGACGCCAAAGAAGTGCAAGCAGTTGCTTACGATATGATGGTTTCTGGTTATGACAGTAAAGCGGTTTCCGTACTTCGTCTTTGGAAGGCACGTAGCGTGCAAAACTTCGACATGAAGCTTTTCTCGCAAGGTGATTACAACTCGGTAATGCAAGAAGACAATGAAGCGGAACTTATTTCCAAAGTATTGTATCCTGCCGATAACCACGTAGAAGGTAAATCGCTTCGATTGAAGCAACAATATTTCCTTGTTTCGGCATCCTTGCAAAATATTCTTGCCGACCACAAGAGAAGATACGGTTCGCTTAAATTGTTGCCGAAGATGGCTGCAATTCACTTGAACGATACGCACCCTGCATTGACGATTCCCGAATTGATGCGTTTGCTCATCGATGAAAACGGCATGAATTGGGACGAAGCTTGGGATATCACGACGAAAGTTTGCGCATATACCAACCACACCGTTTTGGCGGAAGCATTGGAAACGTGGCCCGAAGATCTCATCGCAAGAAGATTGCCTCGTATCTATATGATTTTGAAAGAAATCAACCGTCGTTTCTGCGAAGATTTGTGGGAGAAATTCCCTGGGGATTGGGACAAGATTTCCCGTATGTCGGTTATTTCTTACAATACCGTAAAAATGGCAAACCTTTCCGTACTCGGTTCGCATCACGTAAACGGCGTTTCGTCCTTGCACAGCGACATTATTAAAGACAGCATTTTCAAAGATTTCTACGATTATACGCCCAATAAGTTCACCAATGTTACTAACGGTATCGCGCATAGACGTTGGCTCAATCAATCCAACCCCGAACTTTGCTCGCTTTTGAACGACTGTATCGGCGAAGGATACGCAAAGAACGCAGCGAAGCTTGCAGAATTCAAGAAATTCGAAAACGACGACAGCGTTTTGAAACGTTTGGATGAAATCAAAGCGATTAAAAAGAAACAATTTGCGGATTTTGCCTATAAAAAACAAGGCGTTATTATCAACCCGAATTCGATTTTTGACGTTCAAGCAAAGCGTTTGCACGAATATAAACGTCAACTTTTGAACGTGTTGCATATCATTAACGACTATTTGATTTTGAAAGAAAATCCCGATGCTCCCATGCAACCCAAGACGTATATCTTTGCGGCAAAAGCGGCGTCCGGGTATTATATGGCAAAGAAAATCATTAAGTTGATTTGCTATATTTCCGAAGAAATTCGTAAGAACCCGAAGATTGCGGAAAAACTTAACGTTATATATATGGAAGATTATAACGTAACGATGTCCGAAAAATTGATGCCTGCTTCTGAAATATCCGAACAAATTTCCCTTGCAGGTAAAGAAGCAAGCGGTACGGGTAACATGAAGTTCATGATCAACGGCGCATTGACAATCGGTACGTTGGACGGCGCAAACGTTGAAATGTCCGAAAAAGTTGGTCTTGATAATATCTATATCTTCGGCTTGAAGGCTGACGAAGTTTCCGATATTTGGAGAAACGGCTATTCTGCAAGCGTATATTATAACGACGAACCTATGCTCCGTCGCGTTGTAGAAGCACTTATCGTTGGTTTCAACGGCGAATCTTTCGGCGATATTGCAAGTTATTTGCTTACAGGTTCTCCAATTGCCGATCCGTATATGTGTATGGCGGATTATCATTCCTATGTGAAAACGCAACAAGATATGTCTGATTTGTATGCAACGGATAAACGTTTGTGGAACCAAAAAGCGCTTCGCAATATTGCGGCTGCCGGATTCTTCGCTGCGGATAGAAGCATCAAAGAATACGCGGAAAATATTTGGAATTTGAAGCCGTTACACTAATTTTACACAACTAGAATAAACCTTATTTGTATAAACTTTGGCAAAGAGCCGTAAACTGTATTTACGGCTCTTTGCTTAAAGAAGGATGATTTATCAATGTCAATGCACGTTTATTTCAATCCCTTGGATACCGCTTGTAAAAATATTTTGGGCGCGGTAGAACAAGGGGAAGAGTTACAGCTTAACGTATTTTTATTAAAATACGACCATCCGCACGGATGGGGAAACCGTATTCCCACAGACGCATTACACACGCCGAGCGTAGAGGATTGCATGAAACCTCAACTCGACGCGTTTTTCGTTTTTGCGAAGGACGGAGAATTATCTGAAACGTATCAAATGCAAAAAACGGATTTTGGCTGGACAATTTCTTTTGTTGCGCCCGATCCTGGTTTGTATTTTTATCATTTCTTTATAAAAGATAAAGGGTATATTTCCTGCGGCGAACAGGAAACAGGCTATCTTTCCGAGCGTCCGCAAAGCTTTTTATTGACAACGTATTCCCATGATTATCAAACGCCCGATTGGTTCAAAGGCGGTGTTATGTACCAAATTTTCCCCGATCGCTTTTATAAAAATGGAACTATGCCAGACATAAATGGAAGAATTGCGCGAAATTGGGGCGAAGAGCCGTATTTTAGACCAAATGAATACGGAAAAGTATTAAACAACGACTTTTTTGGCGGAAATTTGAAAGGTATTCAAAGCAAATTACCGTATTTAGAAAAGCTTGGTGTTTCCGTAATATATTTGAACCCGATTTTTGAAGCGGCGTCCAATCACCGTTACGATACGTCCGATTATATGAACATCGATCCTATATTGGGGACGGAAAACGATTTACAAAACCTTGTAAATGCGGCAAAAGCCAAGGGAATTCGCATTATTTTAGACGGTGTATTCAATCATACGGGCGATGATAGCGTGTATTTCAATAAATACG
>JAZRRB010000037.1:0-3166 GCA_045650385.1 Candidatus Scatosoma sp.
ACGGATGCAGAAGGGTATATAGTTGAGACGTGGACGTGTAGACTTTGCGGAGAAGATACTCAACAAACGAAATATAAGTACGACCAATGGGGCAGAACGATTTACTGTGAAGATATGTTAAGCGGTTATAGATATGAACGCGTTTACGACGAACATTGTAACTACGTAGAAACGACCTATTACGAAGACGGGGATACGGACACGAGGACGGGTACCAATCACCCCAGTTGGTCGTATGATTACAATTATGGCAATTGTACGCAGTATTATGAATATACCAGTACCTGCAGGGCTTGTGAATATAGAGAGACAAGTTGGCGCGCACCGGATAGACATTATTGGGCTGGATATGAAAACAATCACAATTGGCAATACGATTTCAGTAAGGATACGTACGTATGCGATTATTGTCTTACGGAAAACCCTCTTGGGGTAGATGCCTTAATTATGTTGGAGGATATGTTAAGTGGCGGTACGATTAAGGTTGGCTACTATAACTACCGTGATATCGATATGAGCGCTGTGAATATTGAAATTATCCTCAACTGTGACGAAAACGGCAAGGGTATCAATCTTGAAGGCGATTTGTTCACCAACACGGACACGACGCCGGACAGTGGCTATGATATGGACGGAGATTGGTACGAATATTACAAAGAATCGGGTATTGTTTCCGTAAATATGAGCGCATTGTATAATGCGATTGCGGACGTGGAAAACGGCGGTACGGAAGTTACTACGGTTTCCGTAGTGTTCTGGGTGTTACGCGAAAGTGTAACAGGCGGAGAGCCGTTCTACCTTGCGCATGCGCTTACCTTCGATATGTCCGAACTTGCGGCGTAATAGACGTATAAAAACAAAACATTGGCTTTTAGCCATTAAACAAAAAAAGGCAACGTGCAAACGTTGCTTTTTTTTGTTGGGTAAGTCATAAAAAACCATGATTTTTATCACAAAACCCCCCTTTTTCAAGAGGGATTGTGTAAAAAATGTGAAAAATGTGAAAATATACACAATTTAAGCGTTTTTCCATATTTTAGCGAATATTAATTAGAAAATAATGTATATATTGTATAATTATTCATTAAAAAACAGCAAAAATGCGCGTTTTTTGTCGCAAAAAGGGGGTTTGGGCGGGGAAAAAACAAAAAAATGCGTTCAAATCGTTGACACGTGTATTTTCAAAATGGTATAATAGTAGAAGTTAAAAGGGATGATTTTTTAACAGTACGAAAACGAAACACAACGAGGAAAAAATGAACGAAGCATTATTGATTTTAGGTATGTGCGGAGGCGGTGCTCTAACGGGGATATTTTCCCGAAAGGCGCGCGGCGAAGTGCGTATTTTTAAGAAAACGATAGCGTGGAAGAAATTGATTGTATGCGCGTTATCCGTTTTATTATTCTTGGCGTATATGCCGTATCTTTTTTCGATGGAAGAAATCAGCAATCAGATAGGGCTTAACGGCGGCGTATTGCCTGCGGGTCAAACGGTAGGGCTTGTTATATTGAAATGGTTGGCGTATTTTTCGATTGCCGTATGTATGGTACAACCGTTTTTCGATAAACAAAATCTTCGCGATTTTACGGCGTTCTTTGTGCCGATTGTTTTGCTTGCAAACGCTATCTTATTAAAACCGTATTCCATTTTCGTTACCAACGAGGTGGCGTATTACGATTACAGAATCATCGTATATGCGGTTTGCCTTGGCTTGGCGGCTTGTGTATCGGGTAACGCGCTCGTGTCCGTGATTGCGGAAAAGAATTGGCAAAAAATCGGTATGCGTATCGGTAAAGCGGCATTGTTCATGCTGATTTGGTTGATGGGCTTTATGCCGATGTATTTCCCGAAACTGATGTTTGGCATTATCGGTGAAGAAACGGCAAAATTCACATTGACGCACAGATTGCTTATGTACACCTGTGTAATATTCATGTTTGGTGGTTACATAGGTTACCGAAAGAAGCCGAGAGAAGAGAAATTCTTCTTCCTTGTATTCCTTTCACTGAGCGGCTTCATGCAATACTTTATGCTCAATGCGCACCGTTCGGGTGTAACCAGCTTGCCTTTGCACCTTTGCAATACGGCAATGGTATTGATGGTGTTTGCGTACATTTTCCGCTGGAACAGCGTATTCTATTTCACCTACCTCGTTAACGTATTGGGTGCGTTCATGGCAATTCTTTTGCCGAACACGGGGGAGAACGTATTGACGGAAGCGAGTACGATTGTATTCTGGTATAACCATACGTACGCGTTTGTATTGCCTATCTTTGGTGTGGCGCTGGGTATTTTCCCTCGCCCGAATATTAAGATGATGTATAAAGCGATTGGGGCGTTCTCGGCGTACGTGCTTTTGGCTGCGTTCCTAAATGGTTGGCTGAATAACTCGCCTACGCTCAATCCTGATAAATCGGAAGTAGACTACTTCTTCTTATACGGAAACTTTTTCATAGATAAGTTTGCATTTGCCGTGCCGCTGAAAGGGGAAAAATTCATTTTGAATTTCCATATAGGCAGCATGCACCTGGTCGTTTATTGGCTGTACGTATTGGTGATATGGCTGATATTCGTGGCGCTGATGTTCGTCATTTGGGGTATTTATACGATATTGTACCGTACCTCGGACGCGCACAAAGAACTTGCGCGGAAGGCAAAATTACAACGAGTGGATCATGCGCAACTACTCAAAGAATTGGACGGCAGGTCGGTAAAAGAACCGCTTAGCCCCGAAGGAGCACATATGATTAAATTTACGAATTTCTCGAAGACGTACGCAGGTACGGAAAAGAAAGCGGTTGAAAATTTTGATTTGGAAATCCATGAAGGCGAAGTATTCGGCTTTATCGGTCATAACGGCGCAGGTAAGAGTACGACGATTAAGAGCCTTGTTGGTATTCAATCGATTACGGAAGGTAAGATTGAGGTACAAGGTTACGACGTAGCGCGTCAACCGTTGGAAGCAAAATTGAATATGGGCTACGTATCCGATAACCATGCAGTATACGAAAACCTTACGGGTAGAGAATATATCAGTTACGTTGCCGATTTGTATATGGTAAGCGAAGAGGACAAGAAAGAACGTATTGAAAAATACGCGAAAATGTTTCACTTGGAAAAAGCGCTCGATAGCGAAATCAAGTGCTATTCTCACGGTATGAAACA
>JAZRRB010000038.1:0-2279 GCA_045650385.1 Candidatus Scatosoma sp.
TGTCAGAAGTGAGATCAACACTCATTTTGATGTTGTTGGTGCTGTTGATTAATTTTATCGGCGCGCTTTCCAATATGGGCTGGCTGTTCAAGAAAAAAGCTAGTAAACTGTACGGGTTCAACCGCAATATGTATGCGATGGACGACATTGAAAAAGCGTATACTTCGTCGCTTAAAACGATTGTTTGCGTTTATTTTATTATCGCTACGTTGGCGGTAAACGTACGCGTTGACTTACTCTTTGGCGGCGCACTTCTCGGCGTGGGAATTTTCTTCCATTTCCTTTGCGGATTATTGGCAGGCAATACCAGCTTGTTTACCGTAGACGGCGAAATTATCGAAGAGAAACGCAAAGTGGGTACGTTTTCCGTATTCGTTCGCAACTTCTTGCAAGTAGTGTTTACGTTGGGTTTTGTTTTCTTCTTTATAAAATCGGCAGGTGGACTGACGACGTTCGTGCTCATGCTTGTAGAAGGAAATTTAAGCGCGTATTTAGCCGAACCTGTAACGTTGGTTTTACCGATTGTAAGATTGTTGCTGTTGATTTTCGGCGTAGGCATGATTTGTCATGCATTTGGCACGACGGAATTTGAACCGAGCGGCAAAGAAACGGCAGGAAGAGGCGCGTTTGCGTTGATATCGCTTTTGACGTTCTTGTTTTCGTTTGGCGCGACGCTTTTCTATTCGTTGTATTACGAAATTCCGTTGGACGGATTGTATATGGCGATGGCAGGGATTGCACTCGGGGCGTTTGTTTTGGAAATTTGCTTAAAGAAATTCCCCAAAGTCAAAGAAAAGAATCCCGATGACGTAGACGCAAATAAATATTTGGAAAACGGCGTAGAAGAGTGGGATGAACCGCTTGCGATTCAGCCGCAAATATTGCCCCCCGTATACGTGCCGATATCCAATGGGCAAAATTATCAAAATTAATCAAAGCGAGAAAGAAAAAAGGAGAACGGATTGTTTATGAAACGTATTCAATCGAAAGCGGGTTTATTAAAAAGACGCGTCAGCGAAGTACATAGCCGTGCGAAGCTTGTAGGTATTATTTATCTTTTCGCAACGCTTGCGCTTTTGGCAGCGGCGGCAATTTTGCCGCTTGTAAAAGGCACGGCGGTTTACGAGGGTTCGAAAATGCCCGTATTGGCGGCTTACGATAATTTAAGGGCGTTGTTTGATTTGGGCTTTGGCGCTATTTTCGAAACGCCTGCGTATATCATCGCATTGTTGCAATTGATATTGTATTTCGTGTTGTTGCTCGTATTGCTTATCAATGTAATTCGCGCGCTTTGCAACCTCAATTGGTTGTTCAAGAGAAGAGCCAGCTATATCAACGGTTTCAATCGCAATATGTATGCGATGGACGCGCTTGGAAAACGTTTTTCCAGCTCGCTTTCGGCGTTGGTTATTTTTAACGTATTGTTCGTATTGCTTACGCTTCGTTTTGCAAGAATAGGCTCGCCCTCGCTTACCATGATGGGGTATATCGTCCTGGGTGTATCGCTGTTTATCCGTTTTGTGGTTGGCGCAATGGAAGGCAGCGTGCCCTTGTTTACGACGGGCGGCAAGATTATCGAACAAAAACGCGACCACGGCTTGTTGATATATTTTATCCGCAATTTTGTACAGGTTACCGTGTTGGCTGGGGTGTTGTATTTCCTCGCTCCTGCAAGCGGTTTTGCAAACGGCTTACATAATATTCTTACCCAAATCATTGTGGAAAAGGATAAGATGTACTTAATCAATATCGATACGCTTCCCGTATACGTGGAATTGCTGGCGTTCATTTGCCTGGCGGTAATGATCAAGCACGCAACGGCTTCTACGGAATATAACCGTAAATGTAACCACGGTTTGGGTATGAAAAACTTCGCTGTTTTCTCTTGCGCGTTGACGATTATGTTCGTGGCGCTTATCGTGTTCCCGTACGTGGGTATCGGTATGACGGAAGGCGCGAGCGTGGAATTGAATATGCCTATCCTTTGGGCGGCGGTAATCGCGTTTGTGGGTTTCTTGTTCGATTGCATTTGCAGAGCGAGAGATGAAAAGAGAATCGAGGAAGAGACGGACGAAGACCCTGTTCCCGGCGAAGAGGAAAGCGAAGAAAGAGCGAATTTGCCTTACGGTTTGCCTATTCAGCCGCAAATGCCGTATCCTTACGCAACGGCAATGGAAGGCGCGGACGGAAAGACGTATCAACCGATATTCGTGCCCGTATTTTGCGCGTTCCCTCAAAACGGCATGATGCCGCAACCGCCCATGCCCACGCCTGCTCCG
>JAZRRB010000039.1:0-3006 GCA_045650385.1 Candidatus Scatosoma sp.
TGCTCGTATTTATCGCCGCAATCGTTATCGTCTTTACCACAACCTCTTTGCACGAATTGTTTACGCTTAAAAAAGAAGAACGTTGGTACTCGAAGATAAAACTGTTTATAGAAAAACAAAAGGAAGAACCTAAATGAGAGCATTGTTTTTTAAGTTATTCAGCGATACGCCGACGGGCAGTTCCGCCGTTATCGAAGCTTTCAATATTTGGCATATTTTGTATTCGCTCGTTATTCTCGGCGGCATTATCGGCTGCGCATTTTTATTAAAAAACAAGAGTCTGGAACGGAAAGACAAAGTGTTGCGAATCCTCGCCATCGCCCTTGCCGTTTCTTATCTCTCCGATTTCTTCGTACACGATTTCGTGTACAGCGACGACGGCGTAACGGGCGATGGATTAAATATGGATAAACTTCCGTTCCATATTTGCACGGTGATGTGCCCTATCATCCTCTTTACGCAATTCAATAAACGTTGTCAAAAATTTATCGAACCGGTGGCGGCGCTTGCTATCGTCGCGAATTTGATGTATATCACTTATCCCAGCTCGGGCGTCGGTGGCGAGCCTTGGTGCTATCGCACCGTACAAACGATGTTCTTCCACGGCGTAGAACTTGCTTGGGGTTTCCTTACCGTTGCTTTCGGGAAAACGAAATTTTCTTGGAAGAATATTTGGAAATCGGGCGTGATGCTTTGCACGATTGCCGTTTGGGCGAAACTCGGTAACACGCTCCTCGAATATAACTGGTTCTTCATTGAAAGCGACCCGTTCGACATCGGATTGAGCCCGTATATCTTAATCTTTGCCGTACCCGTTGCGATTTTTGCAATGGTTGCGCTTATCTATTCCATCTATTACGGCGTACTTGCCGTCATGAAAAAAATGCAAAACAAAAAAGCGGACGTGGCGGAAAAGATTTCGGAAGAAGTTCTTGCGGAAGTTGCCGCTACTGAAAACATGAAAGACGAATAAACGTTGATAACGCGAGAACATACCATCGCGTTATTGCTGTAGATAAATTAAAAACATAAAAGAATTCATTTTTACTCAAGATATAGTTGATAACCTCTTTTAAGGAAAGGAGAAACCACATTGATTGCAAAAGAATCAAAATCGGGAAAAGGCGGCATAATATTTACCCTACTTTTGGCCATCGTTATTTTTCTGACGGTATATTTTTCGTGTGCGGGCGGCGCAAATTTCAAAACCGACGTCCCCGATATGGACACCATTGACGGGCTATTGAGCACTTCGCTTCCCCTGCCTAACGACGGTTCTCGTCCAGATGAGCACACGCCGAACAATAACGCTTATTATGCCTTTACCTCGATGGCGCAAGCGGACAGCTTTGTATCATACACGGAAGGCGAGGCGGTTACAGCAGTTGCTTTTGCCAACGTCAACCAAAAAATCAAGGCGCACCGCGTTGTCTTAAACGGCGAATCTTATAAGGAATCCCTTTCCCACTCCTCTTTCAAAGGCGTGGGCATGCGTACGTACGTAAAAGGCGATAATTACGTTGTTTGGGAATCTGACAACGTAAATTCCGTTGATAACGTAGATTGGAAAGCGGAAGCAAATAAAATCTCGAAAGATTCTTACGTTTCCATGTTCGGTTACGTACCCAATGCGTATACGGCGTATATCATGACGGACGAAACGATTCTCTCCTCCGAATACGTTGGGGAAGAGAACGGTATCTATTCCTTCCGTTACGATTTGAACCCTGAAACGGCAACCCCGAAAATCGCTTTGGAAATGCGTACCATGGCAGGGACGAAATCGTTACCGCTTTTTGAAAAAGTTTCCCTCACCGTACGCATGGACGAAAATTGGCGTATCCGTGAAATCGCTACGGACTGCGTATACCAAGTAGATATGCTCGGCGGTGTTACTTGTAGCGAATCGATGACGGAAGTATTCTCCGAATATAACGGAAACGCCGTTATCCCCAATGCTGAATTCTTGCGCTCTTACTTGGACGCGGAAACAAGCGAACCTCTCCCTGAAGAACTTAGCCCTACCGATTATCTTTTGAACGGCTTCGGCGAATACCTCACGGGCGACAAACCTCTCCGCGTAAATATCAGCGCTACGGGCAGCGAAGAACTTCCCCTCTCCGTAAACGGCGCAGCGGAAATACATATCAATTTGGAAGATTTGTCTTCTCTCTCCGTTCGTGCACAAATTGATTCCGTTTCTTATGACGAACTCTCCTTGTCCGATTTGTTTATCGCTTATGAGGAAGAAGTAGCTTATATAAAACTCGGCGATTTGAGGGCATACGGTACGATTGAAGAAATCATGGCAATCGTCAACCGCCTTATCCCCTTATTCCCCGCTCCTGAAAGCGCAGTAGCAACGGTGGATGAAGGCGAACAAGCAGGCGCACTTGACTTTGCAAGCTTGTTAGCAAATGCGAATATTATCCGCGAAGAAAGCACCACCACCGTTTCCTTGCCTATCGAACTTGGCGATATCGCTATTAACGCCGCAATCATCTTTAACGAAGGCGAAACGGTTAGTCTTGCAAGCGCTGTTATAGACGTGGCAGGTATTCACGTAGAAATCACGCCTGACGATTCTTTGGAAATTCAAGAAATCAGCGACGATTACAACAATATCTCGCCCATCTTCAATATCATTGACGAAAACGGCAACTTGCCTTTGGATATTTCTCTTGGTGAAGATATTAACGCGCTTGTCAATATTCACCTTGCCGATATGTCCCTCGACGTAAACCTCGGCGATTTGAAGGCAACCTATGCGCAAAACACGCTCTTTGTAAATTATGACGAATTGCAAGTGAAATTGCCAATCAACGATATTTCCTCGATTGTTGATAAACTCGCACCGATTTTGGCAGGAAAGGTAACTCTTCCTGACTTGAACTCGCTCATGGAAACGTTGGACGTTATGGCGCTTGTATCGGGAGCGATTGACGAACTTGCCATCACGGAACAAGACGAAGCCGTCGTTATCTCCACTTCCATTGAGGACATTGA
>JAZRRB010000040.1:0-2424 GCA_045650385.1 Candidatus Scatosoma sp.
CTTATCGTTAATACGATTTCCGTATTCTCGGTTAAAGAACTTCCCGAAGCAGATGACGGGATGGAAGAAGAAAGAGAAGAAGAACATAAACTCACTTTCTTCCAATCTTTCAAACTTTTACTTAAAAACAAATACTATTTAGTTATTTGCGCTACCTACATTTTAACGCAAATATACGCTTCGCTTATTGGTATAGGCACGTATTATACGAAATATATTCTTGGCGATGAAGGGATATTCAGTTCGCTTTCGCTTGCTATAAATATAACAATGGTGGTAGCATTGATTGCTCTGCCGTGGCTTATTAAAAAAATGGATGGAATGTATAAACTCAATATGCTTGGCTACATAATTGCTGCCGCAGGTAGAGTTGGAGTTATGGTTGCCGGCTATATGGGAAGCGTTCCGCTTATGCTTACGTTTACTGCTATATCTACTCTTGGTATCGCTCCGTTACAAGGCGATATGAACGCACTTATTGCATCTTGTTCTGAATATACAACCCTTACAACAGGTCATCGTATTGACGGTATGATGTTCTCTTGTTCTTCGCTTGGTATTAAAGTGGGTGGTGCTTTTGGTACGGCTATTTGCGGTTGGCTTCTCGATGCAACGGGATTCGTTGAAAACGTAGCTCAAAATGCAGCTACCACGGGAATGCTCCAATTCTTATACTTATGGGCTCCTATCATCATTTGTGGCGCAGTATTTTTACTTATTTCGCTTCTTCGTGTAGAAAAAGCAAATAAAAAACTTCTCGATGCAAGAGAAGATAAAACCGTACCTGATGTTTACGGTAATGTGTAAAGAGGAAAGAAAATGAAAGAGTACGAAAGTTTTGAAAGAATCGGCGTTGAGCCGCATAGAAGTTATTATATTCCTTTCGCAAATAGCGATAAAATAAGAAATAAATTTGGAATTATTGATAGACGTTCAAGTTCACGATTCGTTTCATTAGACGGGGAATGGCAAATTAAACAACATAATCACGTTTCAGAAGTAGATATTAAGGAAAAATTAACTGAAACGATTCCCGTTCCTTCTTGCGTACAAATGCACGGTTACGACCATATTCAATACTTGAATCATCGTTATCCGTTCCCTGTAACACTTCCGCATATTCCCAACGTAAATCCTTGTTGGCATTATCGTAGAACGTTTACGTTAAATAAAAAGGATGGAGAAAAATATTATCTTAACTTTGAAGGTGTTGATAGTGCGTTCTATCTTTACGTTAATGGTGTAAAGAAAGGGTATTCGCAAATTTCTCACGCAACGAGCGAGTTTGATATTACTGATTTAGTAGTAAACGGAGAAAATACGCTTGACGTGGTAGTTTTGAAATGGTGTGTTTCTACTTATTTAGAATGTCAAGACAAGTTCCGTTTTTCGGGTATATTTAGAAACGTTTATCTTTTGAAACGCCCCGAAAAGCATATTACCGATTATCGTTTTATTACCGAACTTGATGGAAAAGACGGTGTTCTCACTTTCTTTAATGAAAGCAAGATAGCGATTACTGTATCGTTCAAGCAAACGAAAACGGTAGTTCCTGCAAAGAAGAGCGTAGAATTTCACGTAAAGAACGTTAGACAATGGTCTGCTGAAAATCCTGAACTTTATACATTGAAATTAGAAGCAGAAGGCGAATTGATTATTGATAAAGTTGGGTTTAGACAAGTCACTATTGAAGATAAAGTTTTCAAAATCAACGGCAATGCTGTTAAACTCAAAGGTGTAAACCGTCACGATTTTAACTGTAAAACGGGAGCAACGGTTACCCTTACCAACTTAATGGAAGATATTAAGTTAATGAAAGAGCTTAACGTTAATGCTGTTAGAACTTCGCATTATCCAAATATGCCCGAATTTTACAAACTTTGTGATTTCTACGGTTTATATATTATGGACGAAGCAGACGTCGAAATGCACGGTGCAGCTTTAAGATACGGTGGTTACGACCACGAGCCTTGGTCTGAATACGCAGAAAATGAGTTTTTCACCGATGGTATTACCGATAGACACGTTGCTCTTGTGGAAAGAGATAAAAACCGTGCTTGTGTTATAATGTGGTCGCTCGGAAATGAAAGTTCTTTCGGAAAAGCATTTTTTGAGGGCGTAAAATATATTCGCAAGCGTGACAAAACAAGACCTGTGCATTACGAAAACTTGCAAGAAGCAGATAAAAAATACTACTACACCGAACTTGTTGACGTAGTAAGTATGATGTATCCAAGCGTTGAAAGAATAAAAAAAGAAGTCCTTGAAAATCCAAGAGAACTTCGTCCGTTCGTGCTTTGCGAATATACGCACGCAATGGGAAATAGTTGCGGAGATATTTCGCAGTATTGGGATTTAATTTATAAAAATGAGCAATGTATGGGTGCTTTCGTTTGGGAATGGGCAGACCACGCAATCAAAACG
>JAZRRB010000041.1:0-1522 GCA_045650385.1 Candidatus Scatosoma sp.
AGGTAAGCTTTCGGCAGGTAAAACGCCGACGGAAAGACTTGCTGATTACGTGGCAAATTACCGTAGCAACGCATCCGATTACTTGGATTATGTAAATAGCGAATATTTGGAAGCAAAAGAATATTTTGCAGAAAAATTTAAGGCATAAATAGGAGATTGCCCGCCCACAAACGGGCGGGCAATCATGCTAAATGAGGTAAATTATGAAAAAGAAAATTTTAGCGTTCTTTTTAGCGGTGCTTACGGCAACCGCATGCACTTCTTGTAATTTTGGCGGAGACAGTTCCTCCTCCGAAAGTATCGACACCGCAAACACGACCGTTCCGCAAGGGACAGAGGTTACCTTGTCCATTAAAAAAGAGGAAAACAATAAAACGGTGTATGGTATCGGGACGGAATTAGATCCGCACTTTTTCTCGCAAAACGTCGGCTTGACGGGCAGAACGGTGGACGGCAAAACGTGGGAATGTAAGGAAGAAGACTGGGGCATCGTAGAACAACGCGTGAAGGATATGGGCTTAAAACGTATCCGTATGATGCTGTTGCCTTCTTGGTTTATTATCAACGAGGATAACACCGAAGAGGGGATTTATAAATGGGATACTGCGGAAATGCAGTCAGTTTACCGCGTTTTAGATATGGCGAAAGAGAATGATATTACGGTCAACGTTACCATGTGGGGTATCGATACGGGTTCGGCAGGCTTTATGCGTATTCCAAACGATCCGCAGTGGACTACCTATCCCGCCCCCAAATACGAACAGCTTTTTGTCGATTGCTTTGCGGATAGTATCAAATATCTTATCGAGGAGAAAAAATACGACAATATTAAAGAGGTTACTCTTTTTAACGAACCGAATGCCGTATACGGATTCCCTGCTTATACGAAGGGGAATGAGGAATATTGCGATTTGTGTATAAAAATGCACGACGCTTTTGAGGTAAAAGGGGTGCGTGACGACGTTCTGTTTGTCCTTTCGGACGATGCACGCGATTATACGTGGATGGCAAGGACGTTGATGAATTTACAAGGTGTCATTGATATTGCAAGCTCGCATACGTACGATTTTGGCGACTCTTACAACGAAGAAACGGGCGAATCCAATCGCGATATGTCCAACAAAGATATTTGTTACAACAATGCGAATTATAATCTTGAAAGTTGGAGAATGTGGCTTTCCGACTACGATATTCCGCACATTTGGGGTGAGTTTGGCACGAGAAACGGGGTGGATTCTCATACGACGCTTGATAAATACAGCGCTTCGCGCGGTTTGGATATTCCTCGAATTTCGCTCAACTTCTTCAATATGGGCAGTGTAGGTATGTCCTACTGGGTATTGTTTAGTCAATATTACAACCGCGGTGAATTCAACCAAGGAAAAATTATGGATATGGGGCTTTGGGGATTTGCAGACGAAGGTTACACTTGCAGACCTGTCTATTATTCCTATTCCATGATTACTCGTTTTATCGAAGCGAGCGACGTGATTTTTCCGATTGAGAGTGACGATGACAATAT
>JAZRRB010000042.1:0-5658 GCA_045650385.1 Candidatus Scatosoma sp.
CTGATTATTGCCGACCTCGCCTGTATCCCTATGGCGGATAATTCTATCCCCCTATTATATGGGGTGGTGGCAATACTCACCGTGTATTTTTTACACCAAGTTATTTGTTTGCTTGATTTGAATTTTTCAAAAGCAAAGGCGGTGGTTAGCGGTATCCCCAGCATCGTACTCAATAAAAACGGCATCGACGATGCGGAACTGAAAAAAAACAACCTTGACGTAGCAGACCTGATTGAAAGCTTACGCGTGGAAGGGTATTTCGCGCTCGATGCCGTACAGTACGCTTTGTACGAGGCGGAAGGCACGTTTTCCGCGCTCCCCAAACCCGATTACGAAAGCATGCAAAACTCCCTCCCTATCCTTTTAATCGACGAAGGGAAATTCGACGAAAAAAATATTGAAAGAACGCAAAAAAGCAAATCTTATTATTTAGATTTATTAAATAAGCTCGGTTGTAAAAATTTGAAAAAAGTACTCGTCATGACGGTAGACGGCAACGGAAAAGTATATTTTCAACAAAAGGGCGAAAAATACAAAACGCTGTCATTAGACTGGGAAAACACGCTTTGGTAGGTGGATATGATACGGACGATTGCAGGATTATTAATTTCTTTGGGGCTTTTAATGGGCGTTTCCTTTTACGAAAGCAACCGCGTCCAAACGACGTTTGCGCGCTTTAACGAGGTATTGCAAACGCTATACGACAAAACGGAAGCAAAAGAAGTAACTTACGAGGACGGTACGGCGGTGGAAAAGTTTTGGGAAAACCAGAAAAATACGTTGCATATTTGGCTTCCTCATACCGCCATACAGGAAATCGATTATCAATTATACGAGGCGGTAGGCTATTTATACGTGCGCGATTACGATAGCGCTATACCGAAATTGGAAATTCTTATCGGTATGTGCAAAAACATCCCCCAATCATATCGCGTTTCTTTTGAAAATATTTTGTAAAACAAAATAAAGGCGGCTTGCCAGCCGCCCTTTTTTAATATATTTATCCGCCTTTATGCCAATCCGTACGCATACACGATACGGACGTTAGCGTCGAAGATATTATGCAAAAATTTCTTCACCGCCGCGCTGGTAATTTTATCCCCCGCCGTCTTTTCGTTGCTATTCACCATAGTAACGACCGCGTTAAAATTCTTGTAAATAATTTGCGCATCCTCTTCTATCGCCGTGTACGCGTCCTCTTTTCCGTTATGCTGAATAGCGTACATCTCCTCAATCGTTGCGTTCATTTGCGTCAAAATTTTCGTGTCGCCCGTCTTGATAATCGATACCGTTTGGTGGTTTAAGTCCGCCAAGAGTTGTATGAAGCGTTGTAATTGTACGTTTCCAACCAAATCCGTTGCCATTATAATTCCACCCCGTTTTTCTTCAAAAGTTCCCTCGCGCTTTCCACACTGTCCACGCCCGTCTTGTTCTTAATCGGCGCAAATTCCTTTTCGCGCACCACCTCGAACGGCAACGCGCTACCCATCAATTTAATCAAATCTACCACCAGCGTTTCAAACTTTTTACCGTTTTCCTTTTCCGGCTTTCTCGTCACGCCGTCCTCGCAAACACTCTCAATTTTCTTCTCAACGATATGCACGGGGATTTTCTCGTCCGCAATTTCTTCCAACTTCGAAAGACGGAACAAATAATTCATAATCACGCCGTAACAATAGGCAAGCTCACCCTTTTCATCGCGTTCGTTTGCCATTTCGTCCGTAAGTTCGTAATACTCGATAACGCTCGGTGTCTCCCCATCCAAACAAAGCACGCCCACTTTCTCGTAAGGATTCGCCTTACACACCACTTTCGCGCCGCAGTTTACACCGCTTTCTATCGTCGCGCCTACAAATATAGGGTCGGCAATTTGTTGCAATACGTTATCCACCGCGTAAATGTTTAACCACTCCACGCCCTTTTCCTTCAAATCGTCTACAAGCCCAGCGCGTTGCATGGACGCAAACCAACCGCCGTTACCATTGGGGGAAAGCGCCACCGTATCCTTACTTTCAAGGTAAATTTTCCCTTCGTAATCTACCGCAGGCGCCATATCTTGTTTGAAGAATTTCACTTCCCCTTCATCATAGCCAAAATACGCGTGTTCTTTCCAAAACGCCACCGTTTGTTCGTGGTTTTTATCGCTCGTCATCACGTAAAGCGGCACTTTTACACCGCATTTTTCGTTGACTTTCGACAAATTTTTCATTTGTTGTTCGAAAATGTACAAAGGCTTGGTAACGCCGATATCGTACGCGCCTTTCGGCCCGTCTACGCCAAGGCGAGTACCCATGCCCCCGGCAAGAAGTACCGCCGCAACTTTGTTTTCTTTTATCGCTTGCACACCGATAGCTTCAAATTCCGCCTTTCTCCCCTCAATAGCAGGCACTTTTAACCCGTCAATGGGGTGGATTTCCCTGCCTTTACCGCTCAAATCTACTGGGTTAGCAAGGTCGGCTTCAAAATCCCAAACGATATTTTCAATACTCGCAAGCAAATTTTGTTTGCCGCATTCGTCCAGCTCGTCATAATATTTCAAAAGCTGTGTTTGCCCTTTATTTTCAAGCAACGTAAGCGCTTGTTCGTACGTCATATTGCATACCCTCGCATTTTTTTCTTTATTATAACAAATTTCTTGTAAAAAAGCAATGTTTTTATGCAAATATTTATACTTCAATCGAGAAGTTATCAGTGTTTTTCCCACTAGCACAAACGTTTTGTATAAGGGAGCAAACAAAAGCGCCACGCTGATTGCCGTACACAGCACTTGCAACAACGTAAACGGCAACGCCGCCAAAAAATACGCCCGCGCCGCACGCATGCCATATCCATACCAAAGGGGCGTAATTACGTTATCCAAAAGCGTAAAAATCACCGTACAAACGCACGCAATCACCGTCAAAATCGGCAAAAATTTATAGCGGAATTTTATCCATTTTCCAAGCAATCCAAAAAGCAGCGTAAGAAAATTATAATACGTCAAGTACAGGATAAGTACCGTGGGGAAAAACCCGAAAAGAAGTTGTCGAAGCAGCGAAAACACCGTCGCCGCCGCCATGCCCCGTTTCCAGCCAAACACAAAAGCATAGGCAACGAAAAGCACGGTAACAAGCTCCACCCCCGGCACAGCGGAAAAGGCGAGTTGCAACGCGATTACCACCGCCACAAACACGGCGAGATAGGCGCATTCCTTCGCGGAACGCACCGTCGCCTTTTTTATCCTCTTTTTTTGCCTTTTATCCGTTTTCAACGCGTACATACCCCTTGCAAATTAGAAACTTTGATATGCCCAAACGTAAAGACAGCTTTCTTTTACCGTCAAAGAACTTATCCCTACACTGCAAGAGCCAAGCTCTTTGCTATCATAATTATACGTACCCCAAGCCGCATTGGAAAATTCCGCGTCCGACGTATACGACATCCAATACGCACCTGCGCCGTCGTCGTTTGCTTTACCGTTGATACTTGTCATCATCTCGCCGTACGTACTCGATTGCGTTTCAAAGTCAATTTCTTCCTCATCGCGCAAATATTTCATCGCGTCGTATAAGGTGGCTTTTCCGTCCGTTTTATCCACACGGATAACAAGCAACGTTTCGCTGCTTTCCACTACGCTTGCCTTGACGTCACCCTCCGCTTTGCCACAGGCAAACAAACAAAGTGCCGAAAAAACAACGGCGAATAAAAGTGAAAAAAGAACTGTGATTTTGCGTTTCATAACACGCCTCCTTAAAAATAATATCCCTCAAACAACGAGTGTTTGGGGATAAAAGGCATACGTAAAAACACCGCCAAAGCGGTTTTATACTTGCGTCGGTAAGCCTCCCCGCCCACCACGTTTTTGAAAATGCAAGGCAGGTCTCCCGACTTACAACGCCCTTGACAAAAGTTTTGTCGCGTTTCTTCCCTTCCCACCGTTTGGCAGTGAAAAGAAACAGGCGTTCTTACGGTTGCGGGGGCAGTGGAGCAACGCTTTCGCTTTCTCTCTTCCCTATTAAACGCTTTCCCTCAAAAGCGTACCGTGCATTTTTTGATTGTATGCTTATTATATCACGCCGTAATGAAAAACGCAAGCATTTTTGAAAAAATTTTTTGAAAAAATTTTATCCTTTTTTTCTCCCTTTTTGGGCTCGGTAAATTTTTCAAACTTTTTTACGCAAAAGACTTGAAAAATACGACGGAAACAGTTATAATATACGTGTACTCGTTTTATACTTAAAAGTAAAAAACGGGAATAATCGCTGATAAGGAATATTACGATGTCAACGAACGATTATTTGAAACTGAAAAACGGCTCGGACGTACGTGGCGTCGCTTGCGAAGGCATTGAAAACGAACCCGTCACTTTGACGGAAGAAATTGCGGCGAACGTTGCCAAGGCATTTTGCGTATGGCTCATCTCTCATACGGGCAAAACACACGTTACCGTGGCGGTAGGATACGATTCCCGTATCACCTCCCCCACCCTTTGCGAGGCTGTGGCCAACGGTATCACTTCCACGGGACATAATGTCCTCGTCACCGGACTTTCTACCACCCCCTCCATGTTCGCTCTTCTTAAAGACGAAGCGCGTATGGAAGAGAATTATTGTCATGGCTCGATAATGATTACGGCAAGTCATTTGCCGTTTAATCGCAACGGTTTGAAATTCTTTTCACACGAAGGCGGTTTGGAAAGCTCGGACGTGGCGGAAATTTTGGAAATGGCGGCAACCTACCGCTTTGCAGAACCCACCATCCTTGGGGAAAAGACGGAAAGTTCTTACCTTGACGAATATGCGGCTTCCCTTGTAAATATGGTACGCACGGCTTGCGAGGACGAACAACCATTGCTCGGCAAAAAAATCATTGTCGACGCAGGTAACGGCGCGGGCGGATTTTTTGCGGATAAAGTGCTTGCGCCCCTTGGCGCGGACACGAACGGTTCTCAGTTTTTAGAACCGGACGGCACCTTCCCTAACCATATCCCCAACCCCGAAAACGCCGCGGCAATGCAATCCATTTGCGAAGCGGTGAAAACGGCAAAAGCGGATTTTGGTATCATTTTTGACACCGACGTGGACAGAGCAGGCGCGGTGGACGAAAACGGTGAGGAAATCAACCGCAATAAATTGATTGCGCTTATCTCCGCCATTTTATTGCAGGAACAACCGGGCACGATTGTTACCGATTCTGTAACCAGCGACGGCTTGGCGAAATTTATCAAAGCGAAAGGCGGAAAACACTTACGCTTTAAGCGCGGCTATAAAAACGTTATCAACGAAGCAAAACGCTTAAACGAACAGGGCGAATACGCTCCCCTTGCTATTGAAACGAGCGGACACGCCGCCTTGATAGAAAATTATTTCCTCGACGACGGCGCGTATTTGATTACGAGAATTTTGATTGCGCTTGCCAAAGCGCACAAGGAAGCGAAATCGCTCACCGATTTGATTAGCGATTTGGAAATGCCGTTGGAAGGCGTAGAACTGCGCGCCAAGTTCTCCCCCGATTGCGATTTTAAGACGCTCGGCAAAAAAGTATTGGACGAATTTACGGCGTATGCAAACAGCGTATATTACGCCACCCCTGCCCCCGACAACCATGAAGGCATGCGCCTTTGTTATGACGATTTGCACGGCGACGGCTGGGCGCTCATGCGTATGAGTTTGCACGATC
>JAZRRB010000043.1:0-3536 GCA_045650385.1 Candidatus Scatosoma sp.
CAGTGGAAGTGAAGAAGATTTCTTGGATTGGTTGAAAGGCGAACAAGAACATAACTTTGGAGATTGGCGTTTTTATGGATATTCCATTGACAATGGTGCGTGTCAATATAAAATGTATATTCGTGTTTGTGAAGATTGCGATTTCATAGAGTTTCGTCACGGTTCAGAGAAAGACCATAAATGGGGGACTGAATATCTCAGTGATAATGTCTTTCATTGGCACAAGTGCACACTTTGTGGCGAAACGAGGGAAAAGGAAAAACATAATTATCTTGACGACGGCCTTTGTGCAGTATGCAACCGGAGTAGTGGTGTTTTGTATGCGGTGTCGTCTGATGGTACGTATGCAGAAGTAATCGGCTACGAAGGTGCGGAGAAAGATATTGTTATTGCGAGTTCGTATGGAAATTTGCCTGTCAAAAATATACGCGAGAGTGCGTTTTATGGTTTAGATATTAACTCGGTGAAAATCCTTGACGGTGTGACGTCGATTGAGGGTTCTGCGTTCTCTGGTTGTACCAGTTTGATGAGTATTGTCATCCCCGACAGTGTGACAGCGATTGAGTATGGTGCGTTCTATGATTGTAGAAATTTGACAAATATTACGTTTGCTGGAACTGTGGAGCAATGGAATGCGATAAGCAAAGGAAGCAGGTGGAATACCTATGTGCCCGCAACGAAAGTAGAGTGTGACGACGGCGACGTGGAAATTTAACTTCTATAATTAGACGATAAAAAGCAAGGCAGACGGCCTTGCTTTTTTCACGCAAAAAATTTCATCAAAAAAATTTTCTTCCAAACTATTCCATTTTTTTGACAAATATGTTATTATAGAAAATAAGGTGTAAAAAAGATGGCAAAAATTCCGTTTGACAACTTAATGAAATTGCTCGAACCGAAAAAGGACGTGGATAAGGCTTGGTTTTTGTCGCTTCTTGACGAGGAAAAACAGCGCGCGTACGAGGAAGAGCACGTGGACGGCGTAATGCAAATGCTTCGCATTGCGCGTATTCGCGCGCATAAAAACGCGATTAAAGAAGCGAAAAACGAGATTTTACAAATAGAAAACGATAAACATAAAGAATCGGACAGCTACCGAAAAATTATACTTTTGACGGAAGAAATCAAACGTCAAGAGGAAAAAATAGAAGCATTCCGTCCTTTTTTTGACGAGCCTTATTTTGCTCGTATGGATTTAATCGACAATATCGAAGGATATAATAGTTATTATATCGGCAAAAAAGGGGACGTAAAACTCGAAATCGTCGATTGGCGCGCGCCGCTTGCAAGAAGATATTATCAAAAAAGTTGTTCTTCTTTCAAGATTAATCAGTACGAATACAAAACCGTTCTCCGCCGCGCCGTACGTACGAAAGACGGAAAACTCATTGATTATAAAAACGAATACCTTTCCTTAAAAGATTATTTATCGGCGGAAGAAATCGACGGACGGGACGAGGAAAACGTACTTGATCCGTTCCTTAAAGAAATTATACGCGCGCGTAAAGAAGAAACGGCGGTAAGGGATATTATCGAAACGATTCAGGAAAAGCAATACGAAATCATTACTTGTCCCGAAAAGACAAATTTCATTTTGCAAGGCTGTGCAGGTAGCGGTAAAACGATGGTAATGCTACACCGTTTAAGCTATTTGATGTACAATAACGAGAATATCAAGCCGCGCGACGTGCTGGTGATAACGCCAAGCAATTCCTTTAACTCGTTCATTGACGAACTTGCGGAAATTTTACAGTTAGAGCGTGTAAAAACAACGACGGCAAAGGAATATTTCTTGCAGGTATTGAAAAATGCAGGTATTGATATTGCCGATAAAATTGATTTTTCACAACAAGAGCCAATGGAATATTTGCAATACTTGTATTCCGAACAATTTGTAAAAGACGTAAATAAGAAGCTTGATAAAGTATTCGACAGTTTATACGGGCTATTTACCGCGGACGAGTGTCAAGATTTTATCTCGGACATTTTATCCGATTGCGCGGCGCAGCTTTCCGCGTACGAGGGTATTAAAAACGCGTCTATGCGCGTTAGAAGAGCCGTTCTCGGTGAAATAAAAGAACGGAAAGAAGGTGGTTTGTATTATACTAAGCCTTTCCGCGCGCTGATGAACGGAATATTGGATATTCAGGACTTTTTAGGCGGAACGCTGAAAAGCGAAAATGCGAAATCGCCCGAATATTTCTATCGTCAAATGACGTCTTTTTATAAAAGTGCCGCGTTTGTGGCGAAAAACACAACGCGCATCGTGGACGAGGCATGCGCGACGTTAGAAGAATTGCAAATTTCACTCGAAAAGGAAATTGTGGATTTGCGCCGTTATAAACAACGGATAGGCAGCGTGGAAACGTACACCTTTGCGGATCGAATTGCTCGCAGGGAAGAGCTTGTTAAAGAGGTAGAAGCGGTCAAACAAAAAGTGTTTGTTATTGGGGATAATAACACGGCGTTTGCGGAATTTTATCGGTATTTGCGCGGCGAAAAAGTTTTTTGTGAAATTGGCGAGGGGAACGGCTTTATTGACGTTGCGCGGTATTTTTATCGGGAAACGGTCAAAAAATATAAGTTGAAGTACAATTTAACCGCCAAAAAAATGTATCCGTCGGATGCGTACGCGCTTTGCGTGGTATGTGCAGGGCTTTGCGATAGGCTTTCGCCTGTGTATTCATACGTGTTTGTGGACGAGGCGCAAGATATTTCCCCGTGCGAATACGCTTTGCTTAGAAAAATCAACAAAAAAGCGGCGTTTAACGTATTTGGGGATTTGGCGCAAAACGTTACGCCTTGGCGCGGGGTAAAGGCTTGGGAAAACGCGTTCCCTGATTTTGAAACGTATACGCTCAATCAAAATTATCGCAATACAAACCAAATTGTCGATTTTGTGTCGTCGACGTTGTGTTTGGATATGCAATCCATCGGTTTTGACGGACCAAGCGTTGCGAAAATATCGCCACGTGAAATCAGCGGATTTTTCAAAAACAAAAAGGGTTTGAAAGCGGTGATTTGTTCGGCGGAAAAGAAAGAGGAACTCATGCGCAAATCGTACAACGATTTGTCTGCGAAAGGAAAAATTTCCCGTTCGAAAATTAATATTATGACGGTATACGAAAGTAAGGGGTTAGAGTTTACTTCCGTTGCCGTTTTACCTGACGGACTTTCTTCCAGCGAGTTATATATCGCTTACACGAGGGCATTGAAAGAACTTGCAGTTGTAGAAAAACGCAAGTAATCCTTAAATGGAAGATTGTGGAAAAAATTTACGTTCAAACATTTGAAAAAATTGAAAAAACGTGTTATAATAGGATAAAATGGTAGATTTTGACGTATTTTTCCACCGCAATTGTGGAAAACTTTACGTTAAAAAAGAGCATTTAACGAAGATAGACGGAATATTACGGAGTTAGCAAGATGGCAAAAGAAGTAAAAAACGAGAAGAAAGACGACGCGTACAGCGCGAAAAATCTCGAAGTATTGGAAGGACTTGATGCCGTCCGTATGCGTCCCGGTATGTATATCGG
>JAZRRB010000044.1:0-13929 GCA_045650385.1 Candidatus Scatosoma sp.
GGTATGCGCCGCTTCGTCTACTTTTAAGCCGCAAGAACACTCGTGCCAATGCGAGAGTTCATTGACGGACCAATTGGTGGCATACACGTGCGGATTTTCTTCGTCCACGATGTTGTCGTACCAGTCATCCGTTGCCGTTACGGAAACGGTTACCGTTTTTGTGCTGGTATTGCCCGAAAGGTCTACGGCGGTAATGGTATACGTATGCGTACCTACCGTCAATCTACCGCGTTTATCAAGCGCGCCGTGCGACCAAACGGTGGTTACCGTCGGGGGGACGCCGCTGTTGTCCGTTACTTGCGGACGAAGTTGCGGTTTCGTGCCTACAAAAAGAGTGACGTTATCGGTAGGAAGCTCAATTACGGGCGCTACCGTTTCAGGAGCAACGGCAATGACGGTGAGAGGAAGGGTTGCGGTGTTGCCAGACGCGTCTTTTGCCGTCAACGTCAACGTATACGTGCCTGCGTTGAGCGAACCATTCGTGTTTACGGCATTGTCGTTATCCCAAACGTATTCCAAATTGATATCGCCTTGCGTTTTGTCCGTAGCCGTGGCATCGAGCGTGAACGCTCTATTGTCAGCCAACCAATAAACGGTAGTATTTCCGTTATACGTAATCACGGGTACGTCCGTGTCAATTGCGGAAAGGGTATACGTAATACTGTCGATATAGAAAGGCGCGGTGTTTCCCGTACGTACAGCTAATTCGAATTTATCCAAGTAACCGTGCGAGGACAAATGCGAGAAATTATGACTGCCGTTAAAGTTCGTACCGTCCGATTTTAACGTGAAATCGAACCATTGTCCTGCGTTTGCTTTGCCTGCGTAATTGACTATCCAATCGCCGCTTTCATCCGTTCTATGGATACGGATATTCGGGTAAGAAGCGCTGGACGTATCGTCGGGATAATACATGCGCACGGTGAGTGTTTCCACTTGCGCGGCGGGGATTTTCAAGGAAGAGAAATCGAGCAGTACGCCCTTGCCGTTTGCGTTATCGCCCGATACGGTCAATACGTTATTCGTATAACCGTTGGGCACGCCGCTTGCCTCCGCTTGCGAAGCGGTTTGTTTGGTTACGGAAGTAGAGCCGTATTGCACAAACGCATAATCTTGCGTGGATACTGCTGAGTATTCGCAAGGGAATTCTTCCAAATTATCGCTACCTGTGTTGCTGTTATCCAATTCCTCGTCGCTTACCCCGCGTACGTTATCGAAAAGCAGGGTACAATCGGCGTATACGGCAAAATAGAACTCGCCGCTTACGTATTGGCGCACGCCCCCATTGTTTGCTTCATAAGCGGCTTGGCTTTCCTCAATTTGTGCAAGCGTGGTTTCTTTCGGGATAACGACGCTATTCCAACCAGGGGAAAGGGTTGCCGCTAAGCAGTTGTACATAAACAAATTGATGTTGCTCGATTCGGTATTGTAAACTTCGAGATACAAATTATCGTAAGCGAGCAATTCTTCTTCCGTCAAAACAGGATTACCTGTTTGGTTATAATGGCGCAAGGAAACGGTGATGTAATTGTTGGCTTTTGCCACGACTCTTGTCGAGGCGTTGCCTTGCATTTTGATTGTCAAATCCAGCGTAACGGTGCCGTTTGAGCCGAGCCAATAAGAAGCTTGCGTGTCGCAATCGTTGAGCAAAGTGCCGTTTTCCAAGGGAGTCGTTGTTTCCGCGGAAGCCGTTGCAAAATCGGAAACGCGGTCGTTTTTTGCAATCAGGGCGGTTGCGGAAAGGAGTGTGGCGCATAAAAGCGTGGAAAGAAGAATACGTTTTTTCATACTATACCTCCTCCAACATATTATTGCGAATAGCTGCAATCACTTCGTCCGTAATGCCGTATTCGCCTAAGTGCCCTTTCAAGAACGTTGCCGTGCGCTGAGCGAGCGTTGTGTCTGCTTGATTGAAATAGGGATTGGTAATCGTGTTTTGCGTGACGGGGTTACCGCTGCTATCGTGCTGGGTATCCTCGTAACTTACGCCCTCGTTGATGTATTTCAACATTCTATCGAACTGTCCCGTCTTGGCTTTGGGGGTGCCGTTCGTGTTCCAAGCGAGGCTACCGTATTGGGAGAGGTAGGAAAGTTCGTAATCAAGATACAAATCCTTTTCACTTACGCCGCAAAGCGCGTTGATAAGAAAGGCAAGCGTACCCGTTCTATCCCTGCCAAGCTGACAATGGAAATAGATAGGGAAATTGTCGGGGTTGGCAAAGACGAGCAATTCGTCAGCGAGCGCTTGCTTTCGGAATTCGTAGTGAATACCGCCGTAATTGACGTAATGGGGGGCATCTACGTATATGTAATTCAAATCTTCCTCTTCAAGATAGCAATTCGGTTCGTTGTGCAAAGCAAGTTCCGTTTTAATGCCAAATTCGTAAAGAAGTTTATCTTTTGCTTCTTGCGTGAAATGCTTTACTTCCGCGCCACGGATAGCGATGCCCTGTTTTACGCGGTGTTTTCCGTCTTCGGTATAATAGCCGCCGATGTCGCGCGTGTTGGAATCAAGGTAAGTGGTTTCAAAATAAATGGTACGGGGCAAATACGCCGTGGTGAATTCGAAAATTTGCGATTTCACCGTTTCGTTTTCGCGGTGGGCAATGATTTGATAATAATATTTCGTGCCCATGAACAAATCTTCCACGTCCAAACTACACGTAAACGTGGCGAAATGTTCCGCGTTTGTCAAATCGGCGTTTTTAGAGAGTTTCACCGTATAATATTTCGCGCTTTCGCTGTCCGCCCACTCGATTTTGGCAGGGGTGGGGGCGAACTTACTCGTGCCGTTGCAGTATTTTGCAACGTCGGGAGACGACACGTTGATGGCATAATTTTTTGCCAGTTCATACACTTCGCCCGACAATAAGTTGACTGTGGTTTTGTCGGTTACGCTGGTGATGGTGGGGATATGTACACCCACGGGGGTAGGCGTGACGTTTTCTTCCGCGTTCGTAAATGCCAACGCGCCTACGCTGAAAAACGTGGCGGCGGTGAGCACGGACGCAAGCGTGATGCTGAGAATCTTCTTTTTCTTCATAAAACGCTCCTTGGCTACTATGATAAAAAAAGTATAACAAATAATTTGTTATATGTCAATAGGGGTTTTTAATTTTTTCCAAAAAAAGCGCGGTGTTTTATGTAAAAACAAATAAAAAAACCGTTCGCGGTTGCGAACGGTTACAAAACTTAAAAAATTTAATTGTTAGAAAAGATAGGGATAGTGGCAAGATATACCACGTCTTTGCGTTCCGCGGCGTCAGCTTCAGCGAGGACAAAGGCTTTTTTCGTGATAATACCGCCTGCTTTTTCCACAAGTGCTTCCAAGCCTTTCAAAGACGCGCCGGTAGAAACGACGTCGTCGACAATGCCTACTTTTTTGCCTTGCAAAAGGTCGGTATCGTGTTTGGAAAGATACAGTTTTTGTTCTTTGCCCGTGGTGATAGAGGATTCTATCGTCACCGAAATACCGTCTTGCATGTACAGTTTTTTACTCTTTCTTGCCACGGCGTAAAGTTTATGTCCCAACTCTCTTGCGATACAATGGGTAAGCTGTAAGCCCTTGGATTCCGCGGTGATAAGTACGTCGCAATCGCGCAAAAGTTCGGCAAGTTTTTTGCCGCAGTGTTCGGTCATTTCGCTGTTGCCGTGTAAATTGAAAAAGGCAATGGATAAACTGTTTGACAAAGGGAGTATGGGCAGGTCGGCTTGATAGCCTTGCAAATCGACGGTATAATATTTCATAAAACGCTCCTTTATAGGAAATTCTAATAACAGTATAGCATATTCTTGCTTGGTTGTAAAGTGTTTCACTCTTTTCTTTTTTTGTGGGATTGACTTTTTCAGGGGAATATGTTACAATGAGAATAGTGCAAAAAGCGAAGGAGAACGCAGTGAACGAAATTACTTCAATCACACCGCAAATCAAGGACAAACGGCGGTGCAATATCTATATCGACGGGCGGTTTTATTGCGGCTTGACATTAGAAACGACGGTGAAAAACCGCTTGAAAGTGGGGCAAATCATTTCGCCTGACAAGCTTGCGGAAATACAGCTGGAAAGCGAGAAAAACACCGCGCTCGATAAGGCGATGACGCATCTTTCCGCTACGCGGAAAACGGAAAAACAAATCCGTGATTTTTTGTCGAAGAAAGGGTATTTGACGGCGGTTGCCGATTACGTAGTGGAGAAATTAAACGGCTACGGTTTTCTCAACGATAAGGAATATGCGGAAAATTACGTAGAGTTTTCCGCCAAGAAAAAGGGAACGCGTTTGCTTCGCGCGGAAATGCGAAATAAAGGGCTTTCGGAAGAGGACGTGGATGCGGCGCTTGGAAACGTAGACGAAGAAACGCAAAAAAACGCGGCGAGCGAACTATTGCAAAAGTATATGCGCAATAAAGAGTGCGATAAAGAAACGTTGCAAAAGGCGGTAAAATACCTCTTTGGAAAAGGTTTTGATTACGACGTTATCAAAGACGTGATTTCCGCATTTGGGGAGATAGAAGAGTATTAAAAAGGGGGCAGGTACGCGATGAAATGCAAAAAAACGGCGATACAACGCTTTGAAACGTTGCCTTCCACCAACGATTACGCAAAGGAAAAACGCGCCGAGGGACAAAACCTTATCATCATCGCCAAAGAGCAATCGGGCGGCAGGGGAACAAAAGGCAGAAGCTTTTCTTCCGCGCGTGGGGGCGTGTATTTAAGCGCATTGTCTTTTTATGAGGATTTGCCTGCAAAGCATGCTTTTCGGATTATGCAAAACGCGGCGGTATCGGTGTGTGAAACGCTATCTTCCTTTGGAGTAACTCCGCAAATTAAATGGCCGAACGATATCCTTGTAAACGGCAAAAAAATATGCGGAATTTTGATAGAGAATACTTTTTCGGGGAGTAACGTGCGTTCCTCTATCGTGGGGATAGGGCTAAACGTTTGCAACGATTTGCCTCAAGATTTGCAAGAAATTGCCACGACGCTTGCCAAGGAAACGGGGAAAAAAATTGCCGTTTCAAAAGTGGAGAAAAGGCTATTGAAACATCTTCAAAATGCGTGCCTTTTTAAGCGTTACCCCCAATACGTGGGCTTTATTGGGAAGAGAGTATCGCTTGTATGCGGAACGGAAACGATAGAGGTGAAAATGCTTGGCGTGGACGAGGAAGGAAATTTGCTTGCGGAAACGAAAGAGGGGGAAAAGAAATTTTCCTCGGCGGAAGTGTCTTTAAGGAGCGGAAAATGAACAATATTTTAACAAACGCGCAAATGCGCGCGGCTGACGAGTATACGATAAACGTCAAAGGGATTCCTGCGCAAACGCTGATGGAACGCGCTGGAAACGTGCTTGCGGAAAGGGCGATACCAATGCAAAAGGGCGGTAGGATACTTGTCGTTTGTGGCGGTGGAAATAACGGCGGCGACGGATTTATTTGCGCGAGGATATTGCGTTTGAAAGGGCTTTTCGTGGATGTCGTGTGTGTGGCGGAGCGCTTTTCCGAGGATTGTAAAATCGCCATGGAAAAATACCGCGCCACGGGCGGCGTGGTAGAAAATGAATTTCCGCAAAGGGGTTATTCGCTTGTCGTCGATTGTCTTTTGGGTACGGGATTTAAGGGGGAGCTTTCCGAAACGTACGCAAACGCGATTGCGCAAGTGAACGGTTATAAAAAGCAGGGTGCGAAAATTTTGTCCGCCGATATTCCCTCGGGCGTCAATGGGGATAATGGTAGAGTGGAAAAAATAGCCGTGCAAGCGGACGTAACCGTGTGTATTGGGGAGTATAAAGCAGGCGTGTATTTGGGCTACGGTATCGATTGCGCAGGTGAAATAGAACGCGCGGATATCGGTATCGTTTTGCCTGAGAATAATTACGCGCAGTTGACAAAAAACGAGGATATAAAGGCACTACTGCCTAAGCGTAGACGGAATAGCAACAAAGGTACGTATGGAAGAGCGGCGATTGTAGCAGGCAGTTTGGCGTACACGGGCGCGGCGTATTTAGCGACGATGGCGTGCTTGCGTAGCGGCGCAGGGTATACCACGTTGTTTACGCCGAGCGGAATTCTTTCTCATTACATACTTACTATGCCCGAAGCGTTGTTACAACCTTTATGCGAGGGGAATTCCGTGGCGTTTAACGAAGCGTATTTCGAAAGGCTACTTTCCTACGATTCGATTGCCTACGGCATGGGCATGGGCAACACGAAAGAAGTGGCAAAGGGCGCGAAATATTTGTTGAGGAAATACGAGGGAAAACTGATTTTGGATGCGGATGCGCTCAATGCGCTTGCCACGCATGCAAACCCGAATAAAATTTTCAAAAATAAAAAATGCGACGTGGTGATTACGCCGCACGTAAAGGAATTTTCAAGACTGCTTGGGGAAAACGTCGGGGGGATACTGCAAAACGGGCTTAACGCGCCCGTGGCGTTTGCTAAGGACAACGAAGTGGCGGTGTATTTGAAAAACGCGGTGTCTATCCTCACGGATGGGGAGAGGGTTTTCGTCAATACGTCGGGGAATTCCGGTCAGGCAAAAGGCGGCAGCGGAGACGTGCTTTCGGGCGTGATAGCAGGGCTTTGCGCGCAGGGGCTTTCCGCGTTCGACGGCGCACGTGTTGGGGGATATATCGTCGGGAAAGCGGCGGATATCGCGGTGCGAGGGCAGGGGGAATATTCCCTTTTGGCAAGCGACGTTATCGAGAATTTGGGCAAGGCATTTTTATCGTTGAACGATTAATCGCTGTATCCGAAAATGCGGATAAAGATGGCGACGAGCAGTAAAATAGAACCAAAAATAAGGTAATAATAAGGGAAAGGGGTAATTAAAGAAGTAAGCAATATCAAACAGCCACCGACAAGAAAACGGCGGCTGTTTCGTTTTGCAAGGCACAACCGTAAACGGGTTTTCCATTTGTTTTGTAAGGTGGGTTCGCCCAAGTATTCCTGCGGCAAAGCATTCGCTTCTTTGACGAGTGCGTACACCTCGTTCCCCGTCCACACGCGGATATTCAACGCCGTGCACAGCGTTTTGGCGTCCTCTTCGATGAAATTACAAAGCAGGATTTTTTCTTTGGACGTCTTTATCCGCGAAAGTGTGGCAATTTCGTCTGCACTGACGGGTGAGAAACGCAATTTCAAAAAGTACAGTGCGTTTTCGCCTGTTAAACGCAAAGAGGAAAAACGTTGCACGTCGCCGCGGCAGGAAAGGACGGTTTGGAAAAATGCTGTTTTTTTCGCGTCGGAAAGCAGGGAAAGGTGGGCAAGGAGTTTGTCTTTTTGCGTGGCTTCCGAACGTTTTAAGAATTGCCGTTTGCGTTTGTTTTGCCCCAGTGCCCCCACGCCGAGCGTGGCAATGCCGCCGCAAACGCAGGCGAAAAGTATGGAGAGGGGCATGTTCAATCTAAGATAACGGAAAAAACACAAAAAGAAAATTGCCGTTAAGGAAAAGGTAAAAATCAAATCGGAAATAAATGCGGATTTTTTCATGCTTAAATTTTTGACGAGTTTTTTGCATTATAAACTTGAAAAAAACGAAAATATATTGTATAATGGAAAAAAGAAGAAAAATGGGGGGCGTAAAAAGGTGCGGATAGGAATTTTTGGCGGTTCGTTCGATCCTGTGCATAGCGAACATTTACGCCTTGCAAAGGCGGCGATAGACAGCCTTTTATTGGATAAATTATTCGTGTTGCCTGCGCACACGCCGCCGCATAAACAAGGGAAACGCATTTCAAGCGATGCGGCGCGTTTGGAAATGTGCCGTTTGGCGTTTGCAGGCGAGGAAAAAATAGAGGTGAGCGATTACGAACTTGCGCAAGGGGGGACAAGTTATACGTATTTGACTTGTCAACATTTCAAAGCAAAGTATCCCCACGCGCAGCTGTTTTTTCTTGTGGGAACGGATATGTTGCGCGATTTTCCTACTTGGAAAAACCCCGAAAATATTTTAGAAAACGCAACGCTTGCCGTTTGCGCTCGCAACGAAAACGAGGGGTGGATAGAAAAAGAAAGCGCGGCGTTTGAAAAACGTTTTTCCAAACAATTTGCCGTGATTCATTATAACGGTGCGCCCGTATCCTCTACGGAAATCCGCGTAAAAGCGGCGGCAAAATTGCCCATAGCAAACTACGTGGGGGAGCGTGTGGAAAAGTATATTTACTCCCACGGATTGTACGAGGTAGAAAATGCGGATAAAGCCCTCGCCTTGCAAAAAACTTCGCGTGCCCAGCACAGCGTTCGCGTTGCTGTGGCGGCGGCTAAACGCGCTACGTCCTTGGGTTTAGACGAGGAAAAGGTGATTACGGCGGCGCTTTTCCACGACTGTGCAAAAAATCTTGATTTGGAAAGCGAACTTTTGATAGGGTTTACGCCCGATAAAGCGTGGGGGGATATCCCTATGCCTGTATTCCATCAATTTACGGGTGCGTACGTGGCGGAACGGGCGTTTGATATCACCGATAGCGAGGTGTTGGATGCGATTCGCTTTCATACCAGCGGAAAAGCGGATATGACAACGCTGGGCGCGTTGATATTCCTTGCCGATATGGTGGAAGAGGAAAGAAATTACGACGGCGTGGACGTTTTAAGAGCGCTTTATTGGAAGGAAAAGCCGAAAAGTCAATCGAAAGAGAATTTGTTCGAGTGTTTGGAAGAAGCATTAAAACGCACGATAGAATTTTTAGAAGAAAAGGGAAATACGGTATATCCGCTCACCAAACGGGCATACGAATTTTACAAGAATAAAGAATAAGGAGAAAATTATGAAAAATACGACGGTTTCAAGCAGGGAATTGGCACTTGCGGTATGCAAAGCGCTTGCAGACAAAAGAGGGAAAGATATCGTCAGCTTATACGTGCGCGAAAAGACGGATCTTTGCGATTATTTCATCGTGGCAAGCGGTAGCAACGCGCCGCAAATCCGCGCGATGGGCGAAAGAGTGGAAGAACTTGTGGAGAAAGAACTTGGGCTTGTGCCTACCCGTACGGAAGGGGTACGCGACGGACGTTGGGCGGTGGTCGATTACGGCGACGTAATCGTGCATATTTTCAACGACGAAACGCGCCTTTTTTATCACCTTGAACGGCTTTGGACGGACGGCGGTAATTTAGAAAAGTTCAACGATAAGACGAACGAATTTGAGTCCGTTTCTAACCCTGAAAGCAAATAAAGAAATTATTTTCAACGAATACCTGCCCCGTCCGTTTTCGATAACGGACGGGGCAGGTACGCTTTGAGTAGGGTAGGGTATTTACTTAAAATGGATTTGTTTTGGCTGGGTGAAGGTAGATTTTACCCGTTTTTTTCGTTCTACGATATAATACACAGGTTCTTTTTCGCTTTCTTCCTTTTTGGGCGGTGGTTCTTGTGTGGGTTGGGGCGATTGGGACGGCGTTGGCGGTTGGCGTTGTTCTTTTCTATACGCTTGTCCCATGCGCGCAAGACGCAATACGTGCACGCCGACAAAACAAAGGAGAAATAGTAGTATCAACCAAAAGATACCAAAGACGGAGGAAAGCAATAATGTATTCATGGGGAAAGTATACAAAATTTTTACGCTCATAAATTGACGAAAAAGCGAATAAAGAAAAAACGTTTGTCGTATAATCGAGGCATGGACAAACAAAATCAATCAATGGACGTTTTTACCAAAGCAAACGAGGACGAGGGACGGGGCGTGTTTCTTACGCAAAAAGAGGCGGAGGAATACCGCGCGTACAAACGGCGAAAAAAGATTACGGAGGTGGCGATTGCCGTATCCAAATCGGAAGGGACGTTGTTTTGCGGAGAGGATACTCAGCGCGTATGCGAGCGTGCAATTCGGTTAAAACAGGTGGCACTAAAAACGCCCCTTTCCAAATTGGCGCTGGCAAAAGCGTATTTAAGTGGCAGTTTCGTGCGTTTGGATTGCGTAGTGGGCGAAAGCGGCGAAACGCTGGCAAAAGTTAAGGCGTACGAGGCGCGCTTGGCGGTGAAAAAGGGCGCGAAAGAGATTACCGTGGCGGTGACGCCGTCGCTGTTTGATTGCTGTCGTTACTTGGATATCGCCAAGGAATTGAAAAAAGTAAAAAGAGCGGTGGGGAAAGCCGTACTCAAAGTGCGCGTTGAAAAAATCAGTTCACGAACGGCGCTGTCGCGGCTAGCGCGGATAGCCAGCGAAGTGGGGGCGAAATATTTCAGCGTTCCGTACTTTTCCGGTTGCGAGCGGTTGCGTTTGGATTTAACGCGCGGCTGTGGGTTGGAAGTGACGGGGGTGGAACGCTTGGAAACGTATCAAACGCTTGATGAAAAAGGGGTAGAGCGTATCGTTACCGATAAGGCGTGGGAAATCTATAACGATTGGATGCGTGAAGCGCAAGAAACGCCGCTTGCGGAAAAGGTGGAAAAGGACAAAGGGGAAACGTTACCCCCTTGCGCTGCGAAAATTTTGGCACTTGCCGAAAAGGCGAAAGAAGAAAAAATCGCCGTGGAGAACCCAAAGGACGAAACGGTGAAAAGCGAGAAAAAAGAATTGGATATACAGCTTTTATAAAACGAATAAAGCCGTCCGTTTGGACGGCTTTTCGCGCACGTTCGAGGACATATTCGCAAAACGTAAGGCGTATAATAGGGTATGAGAAAGTTAAAGATAAAAAAGAGTGTAATCGTATGTTGTATTGCCGTGGCGTTTTCCTTTATGGCGGCGGTGGGGCTTTGCGTGCAGGCGTTGTCTGCGCCAAGAGAAGTATTTGCTGCGCAGGGGGAATTGAAAATTGTATTAGACGCCGGGCATGGCGGTATCGACGGCGGTGTGACGGGCGTGAAAACGGGGGTAAAAGAAAGCGACGTGAATTTACAAATCACGTTTGCGCTGAAAAAAGAATTGGAAAACAACGGTTTTAGCGTGGCGCTTACCCGAAAGACGGAAGAGGGATTATACGACACGACGGCAAAGGGTTTCAAAAAACGGGATATGCAAAAGCGGAAAGAGATTATCGAACGGGAAAAACCGATGCTGGTAATTTCTATCCACCAAAATTATTACGCTTCGCAAAGCCAAAGGGGTGGTCAGGTGTTTTACGGCAACAATCACCCCAAAAGCCAAGTGCTTGCGAAAAGTTTGCAAACGTCCGTGAACGGCATATACGCCAAAGAGGGTGTAAAGGATAGAAAGGCGCATTACGGGGAATATTTTATGCTCCAATGTTACCATGCACCTTCCGTTATCGTGGAGTGTGGTTTTTTATCCAGTCCCAAAGACGAGGCGTTACTCGTTAATACAGGTTGGCAAAAAACGCTTGCAAGCGCGCTTGCGGAGGGTGTCGCTTCGTATTTTATCGAACAAACGGCGTAAGTGTGAGGAAAAATCCAAATAATCGCTTGTTATTTTTTTTATATTATGCTATAATATAAAGAAAGCGATACAAGGAGTTTTTACGCGTGGAGAAAACGGTGAGTATGGAAAAAACGGCGGCGGCGCAAATCAATCCCGTAACGTTGGCGTTTTTGGGTGATGCCGTGTATTCGTTGTACGTGCGGGAACAGCTCGTTAAATCGGGCACGGGCAAGGCGGCGGATTTGCAACGGGCGGCGGCGAAGGTTGTTTCCGCAAAGGGACAAAGCGCGTTTTTGGAAAAGGTATTGCCTACGCTCACGCAAGAGGAAGAGGATATTTACCGTCGCGGCAGGAACGCGAAAAAGGCGACGAAAAGTAAAAACGCCAGCGCTGGCGAATATTGCCGTTCGACGGGGTTTGAAGCGGTGCTCGGGTACTTGCATTTGACGGGACAATGGGAGCGCATCGAAACGTTGCTGTCCATGATTGACGAGGAAAATCTTCGCGGCGAAAAAAGCGAAAAAGTATATAAACCGTAAAGGAAAAAGGTATGAAAACGGAAGGAAGAAACGCAGTTATAGAGCTGTTGAAAACAGGAAAGAACATCGATAAATTGCTTATCGAAAAGGGAGCGCAAGGCTCGGCGGCGATGATTTTTGCCGAGGCGAGAAAACGGAATATCCGCGTGCAATTTGTGGACAAGCAGGTGCTCGATAAAGAGAGCGTTTCCCGTCGCCATCAAGGCGTAATTGCCTTTACGACCGATTACGAATATTACGATTTAGACGAGATTATCGCTGAGAAAAAGAGTGAAAAGGGCGGTTTTATCGTGCTTTGTGACGGTATTGAGGACGTGCATAATTTGGGCAGTATTTTGCGTGTGGCGGAGTGTGCTGGCGCGGACGGCGTGGTAATTCCCCGCTCTTCCAGCGCGTCGGTAACGGAGAGTGTTATCCGTATTTCCGCAGGCGCGGCGGAGCATATGAAAGTGGCGAAGGTGTCCAATCTCAATCAAGCGGTAGAAACGCTGCAAAAAAACGGCTACTGGGTATACGCGTTAGAGGCCGGTGGCGAGGATATTTACAAGGAAAAATTCGAGGGAAACGTAGCGCTTATCGTCGGGGGCGAGGATAGCGGCGTAAAACGTTTGACCAAGGAAAAATGCGATAAAATTTTGTCTATTCCCTTGCAGGGAAAGGTAAATTCGCTCAACGCATCGGTGGCGCTGGGGATTGCGGCGTACGAAGTGGTGAGAAACCGTATTGGCGGCTAAAAAGGAAAAAAAGGATATATGCAAGACGAGAAAAAACAATGGAATATGGCGACGGATGAAACGCTCGTTTCCATGGCGCAAGGCGGGGATAAAACAGCGGAAGCGGAGCTTTTGCTTCGATACCGTAACCTCGTCCGCTTTTACGCGCGGAAATTTTTTCTTGTCGGCGGTGAAACGGAAGATTTGATACAAGAGGGTATGATAGGTCTGTATCAAGCGATAGGCAGTTTCAAAAAGGATAGCGAAGAAAAACGCAGTTTCAAAAAATTCGCCTCCCTTTGCGTTTGGCGGCAAATTATCGACGCGGTGAAAAAGGCGGCGGGTAAGAAAAACGAACCGCTCAAAGACTACGTGTCGATTGCGGACGAGGGGGTGTCGTTATCCGAACTTGATCCCGAACAAGCGGTGATATTAAACGACGATAGAAAAGAACTCAATGAAAAGATGTCGCGTATTTTAACGGATACCGAATTCAAGGTATTTACCATGTACATGGACGGAAGGAGCAGCGCGGAGATTTGCGAGATTACGGGCAAGGGCTACAAGAGTGTAGACAACGCCGTACAGCGCAGTAAACAGAAATTACGCAAAGCCTTCCAAGACGAGGGAAAAAAAGGAGAGTAAGTTATGGCATATTTGGCGTTATACCGTGCGTTCCGTCCCACAACGCTTAGCGACGTTGTAAGACAGGAACATATCGTAACGGTTTTGAAAAATCAAATTGCAACGGGCAGAGTGGGACACGCCTATCTTTTTTGCGGTCCGCGCGGAACGGGTAAGACGAGTATTGCGAAAATTTTCGCAACGGCTATCAACTGCGAAAACCCCGTAGACGGTTCGCCCTGCGGAAAGTGTTTTTCCTGCCGTGCGTTGTCCGATCCTGCCAATTTGGATATTTCGGAAATCGACGCGGCGTCCAACAACGGTGTGGACGAAATGCGTGATTTGCGCGAAAAAGTGCAATATCCCCCCGTTGCAGGCAAATACAAAGTATACATCATCGACGAAGTGCACATGCTTTCGCCGGGTGCGTTCAACGCGCTTTTGAAGACGTTGGAAGAACCGCCTGCGCATGCGGTATTTATCCTTGCGACGACGGAATCGGCTAAGATTCCCGCAACGATTTTATCCCGTTGTATGCGTTTTGATTTCAAACTTATTCCCCAAGCGGATTTGGAGGATAGACTGCGTTACGTATTCGACAGTATTGGTAAAAAATACGAACCGGAGGCGATTTCCGCGATTGCGCGTGCGGGCGCAGGAAGCGTACGTGATATGCTCTCGATTGCGGATACCTGCGTATCGTATGCAAGCGGAACGCTTACCTACGAGGACGTAACG
>JAZRRB010000045.1:0-1642 GCA_045650385.1 Candidatus Scatosoma sp.
CCTTCTACCGTGTCGTTAAACCACCACGCCGCGCCCATACGCACCTTTCTAAACGCGCCCGTTACCGCGCTAATTGCCGAAAGATTGTTATCGTTAAGCGTATACAATACCGTTTCGGGGCGTTCCTCGTCCTTAATTTGCGCGAAGAAATTTACTATGTCTTTTACGCTTTGTTCTTCCCCGATTAAGTCAAAACCAGAATCTACTCCGCAACGGGTAAACATTTCGGGATTGTTATTTCTAATGACCGCAAAGTGAATTTGCATAATCATATTCCGCTTTGCGTACGCCTTGGCAAGCCATACCAAAATATAGCCAAAGAGCTTATCCTTTTCTTCCGCCGTAAGCGTGTCCTTCCGCCCAAAATACTGCTCCGCTTCCGCCTTTGTTGCATAAGCTTTGGGGAATTTCTCAAAGCCGTGGTCGCTAATTCTACAACCCTTGGTTACGAAATAATCCAAACGCCTTTCAAACGCCGTAAGCATATCGGCAAGCGTTTCGATTTTAATATCCGCCGCTTCGCCAAGCTTTTCTAAATACTCGTCGTTAAGCGCATAGATTTTATCAGGACGGAAAGTGGGCGAAACTTGCGTGGACGCATACCTGCCGTGGGCATTTAAGTTATCTATCGGGTCGTCCGTCGTCGCTACGTAGCTTACGTTATAGCGTGCAAGCAAGTCCAAAACCTTGATATTTTTCAGTTTTTCGTTCGCTTGCGCGTAGATACGCTCCGCGCTGTCTTTGTTGAGCGGTTCGTGAATATCAAAGATTTGCGAAAGCTCCATATGCGTCCAGTAGTAAAGCGCGTTCCCTGCCATTTTCGGCAAAATTTCCGCATACTTTAAGAACTTTTCTTTATAGCTTGCCTTGCCCGTGATATATTCTTCATCTACACCGCAAAGGCGCATCGCGCGCCATTTATAATGGTCGCCCGCAAGCCAAAGTTCCCCGATATCCGCAAAACCTGCGTTTGCCGCTATCTTCGTTTGGTCTAAATGACAATGATAGTCGATTATCGGCAAATCTTTGACTTTCGAATATATTTGTTTGGCGGACCTGTTTTCTAAAAACAAATCTTTTCCAAAAAATCCTTTCATCTTACACTCCGCTATACGCCGAGAAACCGCCGTCCACGGGGATTACCGTACCCGTTACAAACCCGCTTGCGTTATCGTCCGCAAGCCACAAAAGCGTACCGATTAAATCGCTGATTTCACCAAACTTCTTCATGGGCGTTGCCGCCAAAATCTTGCCCGTTCTCGCCGTCGGCGTGCCGTCTTCGTTAAACAAAAGCGCGCGGTTTTGGTTGGTTACAAAAAAGCCAGGGGCGATTGCGTTGCAACGGATATTGCAAGGTGCAAAATGCACGGCAAGCCATTGTGTAAAGTTGGATATACCTGCTTTCGCCGCGCTATATGCGGGAATTTTGGTGAGCGGGCGGTATGCGTTCATAGAGGAAATATTGATTATGTTTCCGCCCGTCTTCACCATATCTTCGGCGAATACCTGCGTTACTAAAAAGGCGCTCGTGATATTCAAGTCGAATACGAATTTAAGTCCGCTTTCTTCCAAAGCAAAGAAGTCTTTAAGCCCCGTCGTATCGGGCGACATCGTTTCGTTGTCCGTAGATGCTCTAGGGTTG
>JAZRRB010000046.1:0-2359 GCA_045650385.1 Candidatus Scatosoma sp.
AAAATGGCGGTATTGCCGTTTGGGCAGGGAAAATCGGCAATCACCCGATTTGAAACGGTAACGCATTTCGGGGCGGATTTCACCCTTTGCAAATTCGAATTACAAACGGGTAGAACGCACCAAATCCGCGTGCATGCCAAACATATCGGACACCCCGTTGCAGGCGATCCTGTATACGGATTCAAAAAACAAAAATTACCTGCAAATGGGCAACTTTTGCACGCTTGGCAGTTAGAACTTACGCACCCGACAAGTGGGGAACGCATGTCGTTTACCGCACCTATCCCCAAAGAGTTTTCGGATATCTTGCAAAAATTGTGCGTAAAGTATCAAGTGGATAACACGGAACTGCCCAGTATTTTATAAAGGAACATACAAATGCTGAAAATCACGAAAGTACAAAAAAAGAGTATCGCAGCCGACCTTGGATTCGAGGTGGGCGATATCGTGACGGCATTTGATAAAATCCCTTGCGTGGACGAGCTAGATTATCTTTACTATTTGGAAAAAAGTTCGTTCATAGTGACGGTAAAAAATTATCGCACGGACGAAGAAACGGATATTAAGGTGGAAAAGTGCGAGGGAGAGGATTTGGGTTTAGAGTTTGAAAAAACTGCCAAAATCCGTACCTGTCATAACCGTTGTGTGTTTTGTTTCGTCGACCAAATGCCCAAGGGTATGCGCGAGAGTTTGTACGTCAAAGACGACGATTATACCATGAGTTTTGAGTGTGGGAATTTCGTCACGCTCACCAACGCCATGGACGAAGAAATCGAACGTATCGTAGGCTTAAAGCTATCGCCTATGTACGTTTCGGTGCATACGACAAATCCTCAGCTTCGGGTAAAACTGCTTCGGAATAAACACGCGGGCAAAATTTTGTCGCAAATTGATAAGCTGGTAAAAGGCGGGATAAGCTTGCATTGTCAGGCGGTTATCGTGCCGAACGAAAACGACGGAGAGGAACTTCGCCGTACGGCAAAAGAATTGTTTGCGTACTATCCTTACGTGCGCGATATGGCGTGCGTACCCACAGGTCTTACCAAGTACCGCGAAGGACTGACGAAAATCCCCGATATCGATAAAGCGTACAGCGAAAAAATGCTCGATTTGATTGACGAAATCAACGCGGAATTGGGAGTAAATTTCTTGCTTCCTGCCGACGAATATTTTGTGAGGGCGGAAAGGGAAATGAAACCGATTGCCTTTTACGGAGATTTTGAACAAATCGAAAACGGCATCGGCATGACGAGTAAATTTTTATTCGAAGCGTACGAGGCGTTGAAAACGCTTGGCAATAAACGGCTGAAAAAAGGAAAAAAGAGCGTACTCGTTTGCGGAGAAAGTGCGGCAAAAACGCTAAGAAAACTTGTGGAAAAATGCAATGCAGAGATAGAGGGCTTGCAAGCGGAACTTTTGCCCGTGAAAAATGAATTTTTTGGGGAAACGGTAACGTGTACGGGTTTACTCACAGGACAAGATATCGCCAAAGCGTTAAAGGCGTATAAAGAAAAGAACGGCGATTTTGACGAGGCGATACTTGCTGGGAATACGATGAAAGAATTCGAGGACGTATTCCTTTGCGGTATGACGCTAAAAGAATTGAAAAAGCAAACGCGTGTAAATATCCGTATCAACCGAAGCAACGACGGCGGCGGCTTGATACAGCTTTTAGCGACGAATAAATAAGAGAGAAAGAAAAAGGAGGGGATAATATGGCAAACCCTTTGATAGCATTGGTCGGTAGACCGAACGTGGGCAAAAGCACGTTCTTTAATAAAGTAGCAGGAAGAAAAATTTCCATTACGGAAGATAGACCTGGGGTAACGCGCGATAGATTGTACGCGGACGCCATTTGGCGAGATAAGCATTTCACGATGGTAGATACGGGCGGTTTGGAACTCAAATCGGAAGATATCATGTGGAAAGAGATAGCCAAGCAAGCGGACGTAGCCATTGAAACGGCGGACGTAATCTTGTTTTTCACGGACGGTAGGGACGGATTGCACCCGTCCGATTACGACGTGGCGGATATTTTGCGCCGTAGCAAAAAGCCCGTTATTTTGGTCGTGAATAAAATCGACGATTATTCCCCTGAAAAGGTATACGAGTTTTATTCGCTTGGACTTGGCGAACCGTTTGCCGTTTCCGCGGAACACTCGCAAGGGATTGGCGACGTACTTGATGAGGCTCTCACCTATTTCCCCGATACAACGCAGGAAGTAGTGCCTTCGTTGAAGATTGCGGTAGTAGGCAAACCCAACGCGGGAAAATCGAGTTTGGTGAATAAGCTCCTTGGAAGCGAAAGAAGTATCGTAACGCCGATTGCGGGTACGACGCGCGATGCGATAGAAGTCGG
>JAZRRB010000047.1:0-11900 GCA_045650385.1 Candidatus Scatosoma sp.
ATGGAATAGGGTGTATGCGACGCCCCTAACGTTTCATACACCCGAAAATTGTTTGTATAAATAAGGAGTAAAAAAATGGAAAAATATGTACCCGTAGTGGTCATTAAAGAAATTAGTGAAACGGACAAGATTTTAACGGCACTCAAAAACAATGGTATTAACACGGCGGAAATCACGTTTAGAACCTCGTGCGCTGTAGAGGCGATTGCGTACGCGGTAAAAAACTATCCCGAAATGAATATCGGTGCAGGCACGGTAATCAACGGCGAACAATGCAAAGCAGCGCTTAAAGCTGGTGCGCAGTTTATCGTTTCTCCCGGACTTTCGGTAGACGTGGCGAAAATTTGCAATAAGAAGAATATTCCTTATTATCCCGGTTGCGTAACCCCTACGGAGATTATGCAGGCATTAGAGCTTGGAATTACGACGGTGAAATTCTTCCCTGCGAACGTGTATGGGGGATTAAAAGCAATGAAAGCGTTGTCTGGCCCGTTCCCCCAAATTAAGTTTATTCCCACGGGCGGTGTGGATAGAAGTAACATTGATGAATTTTTGGCTTGGGATAAAATCGCTGCAGTAGGCGGAAGTTTTTATGTAAAAGAAGCATTAGAAAAAATGGAGGCACAAGGTTAAACGCATATATGTGTCGCAATACTTTGTTGCGCTACGTTTTTCTTGCTTGCGTATGCGTATGTACGCGCCCATCGAAAAGCCTCGCGCGCCTCGTCTTGCTCGCATCTCTGCGTTTTAGTAAACCCATAAAGGAGAAAAGAAGATAATGAAAAAGATAGTAACGTTTGGCGAGTTAATGTTAAGACTCGCGCCTGAAAATTATTTAAGATTTGTACAAAGCGAAAAATACGAAGCGACGTTCGGCGGCGCGGAAGCAAACGTAGCGGTATCGCTTGCAAACTATGGTATGGACGTAGCGTTCGTGTCCAAATTGCCTACGCATGAAATCGGTCAAGCGGGGATAAATTCCTTACGTAAATTCGGCGTAGATACTACTAAAGTTGTCCGTGGTGGCGAAAGAGTAGGTATTTACTATTGTGAAAAGGGCGCAAGCCAACGTCCTAGCAAGGTTATCTACGATAGAGCGTATAGCTCGATTTCCATGGCGAAGAAAGAGGATTTTGATTGGGATAAAATCTTCAATGGCGTAGATTGGTTTCATTTTTCAGGGATAACGCCTGCCCTTGGTGGGGAATTACCTGAAATATGTTTGGATGCCTGTAAGGCAGCTAAAGCGAAAAATATTATAGTATCTTGCGATATCAATTATAGAAAAAGATTGTGGAATGAAGACGTGGCAAAAGACACAATGGAGAAGTTGTTTCCATATGTGGATTATTGCAAAGATGTTTTTTATTTCGGTAAAGACGAGAAAAGATTATCACAAGAACAATATCTTTCGATTGTACAAGAAATGACTGAAAAATATGGATTTCAGGGTGTTGCGATTACGTTTAGAAAAAATCACTCGGCGAACGACAATGATTGGGCTGGGATGTTTTATACAAACGGAAGCGCGTACTATTCAAAAAATTATTCTATGCACGTTGTAGATAGGATAGGCGGTGGTGATTCATTTGCAGCGGCGATGATTTACTCGCTCGTGAACGGATTTACGCCCCAGCAATCGATAGAGTTTGCGGTAGCGGCAAGCTGTTTGAAACACTCGATTGAAGGCGATTACAATCTGGTATCCGTAGCGGAGGTTTTGAACCTTGCAAACGGGGATACGAGTGGCAGAGTACAAAGATAATTTGGTTAAATAGTAAAAAGGGGAAATATTGAGCATGGCGAAATCAAGAATTGTAGGTAGTTATCCCGTAATCGGTATTAGACCGACAATAGACGGTAGACGTGGACCGTTAAAGGTACGTGAAAGCTTGGAAGTGCAAACGATGAATATGGCGAAAAACGCCGCAAAACTTATTCAAGAAAACGTATTTTATTCGAACGGCGAGCCTGTAAAAGTGGTTATTTCGGATACGACGATTGGGCGCGTTGCGGAAGCGGCGGCTTGCGCGGATAAATTCAAAAAGGAAGGGGTAGGCATCACGATTACGGTAACGCCTTGTTGGTGTTACGGTAGCGAAACGATGGATATGGACCCTATGACGATAAAAGCGGTGTGGGGCTTTAACGGAACGGAACGCCCCGGCGCGGTGTATCTTGCCGCGGTACTTGCAGGACACGCGCAAAAAGGACTTCCTGCGTTCGGTATTTACGGACACGACGTACAGGATTTAGACGATACGACCATACCTTGCGATGTAGCGGAAAAACTTCTCCGATTCTCCCGTGCGGCTGTGGCGGTGGCAACGATGCGCGGTAAAGCGTATTTGCAAATCGGTTCGATTTGTATGGGTATTGCAGGATCTATTGTCAACGTAGAGTTGTTTGAAGAATACCTTGGTATGCGCGTGGAAAGCGTAGACGAAGTGGAAATTATCCGTCGTATGAGCGAAGGTATTTACGATGAAAAGGAATACCAAAAAGCGCTTGCTTGGGTAAAGGAAAAGTGCAACGCAGATTTTGATAAAAATCCCGAAAACTTGCAACGTACAAAAGAGCAAAAGGAAAAGAATTGGGGATTCACGGCGAAGATGGCGTGTATCATCAAAGACCTTATGAACGGCAACCCTAATCTTCCCGAAGGCTGTGAAGAAGAAATGGTGGGGCATAACGCGATTGCGGCAGGTTTCCAAGGTCAAAGACAATGGACGGATTTCTATCCCAACTGCGATTTCCCCGAAAGTATCTTAAATTCCACGTTCGATTGGAACGGTGCGAGAGAACCGTATATTTTAGCGACGGAAAACGATACGCTTAACGGCGTAAGTATGTTGTTTATGAAACTGCTCACGGGCAGAGCGCAAATTTTTGCGGACGTTAGAACGTATTGGAGTGGTGATGCTATCAAGCGTGTAACAGGCTACGAAATCGAAGGAAAAGCAAAAGAAGCGGATGGTTTTATCCACCTTATTAACTCGGGCGCGGCGTGTGTGGACGCTTGCGGTGAGGTAAAAGACGAGAACGGAAACGCCGTAATGAAGAAATGGTGGGAAATGACGGACAAGGATATCGATGCTTGTATGAAAGCGACGACGTGGCCGTATGCCGATTTGGGTTACTTCCGTGGCGGTGGCTATTCTTCCCGTTTCGTAACGAAAGCGGAAATGCCTTGTACGATGATAAGACTGAATATGGTAAAAGGTCTTGGTCCCGTAATGCAAATTGCGGAAGGGTGGACGGTGTCTATCCCTGACGAAGTAACGGACAAACTTTGGAAACGTACCGACTATACGTGGCCTTGCACTTGGTTTGCACCGCGTTGTACGGGCAAAGGCGCGTTTAAGACGGCGTATGACGTAATGAATAATTGGGGCGCAAACCACGGTGCGATTTCGTATGGGCATATCGGCGCGGACTTGATTACGATGTGCTCAATGCTCCGTATTCCCGTGTGCATGCATAACGTAGACGAAGATAAGATCTACCGTCCTGCCGCTTGGAACGCGTTTGGTATGGACAAAGAAGGACAAGATTACAGAGCTTGTCAAACGTACGGACCTTTATACAAGAATATTAAATGATTGTATTGGTTAATAAAAAAATAGGAGGAAGATAATCAGATGAAAAAAAGAACGCTTATGCTTTTATTGGCACTTGGTACATGTTTTACTTTTGCTTCGTGCGGCTTATCCGGACAAGATGAGATAACGGTTACCTTTAAGCAAGCTGGACAACAAGATATTGTGAAAAAGGTAAGCTCTGGGGAAACAATTACGGACGTACCTACGCCGATAGGTAAGACGGGGTATACCGTTGTTTGGGATACGACGGATTTTACCAATCTCACAGGGGATATTGTCGTAAACGCGGTGGAAACGGCAAATACGTATACGATTACGTATGAAACGAATGGCGGCGTCCTTGCAAATGAAACGCAAGAAGTTACCTATGATAGCGAAGTAACGTTGGCAGTACCGACGAAAATTGATTACGAATTTTCGGGCTGGTATTACGGTGAAGATTTGGTAAGCGACGGGAAATGGACGATAGCGGATAACGTTACGCTCGTTGCTGGGTGGGAAGAAGTAGTTCCCACGTACACGGTAACGTTCGTACAAGGGACACAATCCAAAACGGTAAGCGTAAAGAAGGGCGAAACGGTAGCGGAAAGCGATATACCCGAACTTATTGAAAAGACAGGTTATACAGCTGCTTGGGATAAGACGGATTTTACCAATATTCAAGGGGATATGACGGTAACGGCGGAATATACGGCAAATACATACACGATTACGTATAATGTAAACGGCGGTACGCTTGAAGATAATACGCAAGAAGTAACCTATGATAAAGACTATGAATTGTATACGCCTACGCACGAAAAATCGTATATGCGTTTCGACGGCTGGTTTACGAGCGAAGATACGAAGTTTGAAAACGGTACTTGGAAGAAACTGAACGGTATTGAATTAACCGCGCGTTGGACGGATACGAGAGAAACGTATAGCGTAACGTTCAAGAATGGGGAAGAAGAAGTGGTAAACTACACCGTAAAAGACGGCGAAGACTTCGATACGGATAATATCCCCACGCTTGAACAAAATAAGACGGGCTACACGTTGACTTGGGAAGAAAAAGATTACACCAACGTTTCTGAAAATATTGTGGTAAACGTTGTTGCAACGGCAAACAAGTATACGGTTACGTATAGCGCGGAAGGATTTGAGCTTAACGGAAAGACTGTTGAACTTACTTACGATGCACTTTGTACGGCGTTAGATATGAGTTTGACGCAAGAGGGTTGTACTTTCCTTGGTTGGAAGTATGGAGAAAAGACGTATACCAATGAATCGGTGTGGAAAGTGGCGGATAACGTAACCTTGACGGCTGAATGGTTGAATAAGGACCAAGTGCTTGTGAAATTCAAGGATACAGACGGAACGGAAATTGGCAAAACCGTATATAAGGGTGAAGACTTAACGGATATTCCCACGCCCACGGAACAAGAAGGGTACGTTGTGGATACAGAAAATTGGTACGTAGACGAAGATTGCACCACGGTAGCAACGTTCGAAAACCTGCAAGAAAGCATAACGGTGTATGCAAAAGCAACGGCAAATACGTATACGATTACGTATAATGCAAACGGCGGTACGCTTGAAGATAATACGCAAGAAGTGGCTTATGATGCGGACTATGAATTGTACACGCCTACGCACGAAAAATCGTATATGCGGTTTGACGGTTGGTATATAGACGAAAACACGAAGTTTGAAAATGGTACGTGGAAGAGATTGAACGACGTTGAAGTAACTGCTCTTTGGACGGATACGAGAGAAACGTACACGGTAACGTTTAAGAACGGTGAAGAAGAAGTTGCAAGCTTTGAAATTAAAGAGGGCGAAGATTTCAACACGGATAATATCCCCACGCTCGAACAAAACAAGACGGGTTACACGTTGTCTTGGGAAGAGAAAGAATACACGAACGTTTCTGAAAATATTGTGGTAAACGTTGTTGCAACGGCAAACAAGTATAAGCTTACGTATAGCGCGGAAGGATTTGCAATCAACGGAACGAGTGTAGAAGTTACTTACGACGCGCTTTGTGAGTCGTTAGTTATGACGTTAACGCAAGCAGGTTACAAATTCCTTGGTTGGAAGTATGGAGAAAAGACGTATACCAACGAATCGGTATGGCAAGTGGCGGATAACGTAACCTTGACGGCTGAATGGACGGATAAAGAAGTTACGTTCGATACCGACGATTCGGCGACGGTGTATACGTTCGAGACCACGGTAGAGGGCATAGAATTTAAAACGACGAAATTGTTGAACGGCAAAGTTTTGCTTGGCGGTTCGGAAGACGGCGTGGACGAAACAAAAATTTCTTGGATTAGCGATAACGAAGAAGTGGTGACGGTTGTAGACGGTATCATTACCGCGGTGAAAGAAGGCACGGCAAACGTTAGGATGAAATATACGACGAAATACGGCGAGTACTTATCCGAACCCGTAGAAGTTACCGTAGCGTTCCCGACGATTGACAAGACGGAATCTATCTTCCTTGACCTTGACGCGTCGATAGCAACGATTGGCGAACAAATATCTGCAAGTAAGATATTCGGTGTAGATAAGGCAATTACGAAGATTGCTTCGGTAGAAGATTTGGATACAGATATTCAAGCGGATTCGGCTTGGTTGAGCAATAACGATAACGGCGATGAAGCGGCTCGTACGCACGTGCTTACTATCTATAACGAAGGTTACGCGTATAGAGTAAAAGCAATTGTTATAACGAAGATTATTAGCGAATACGAACATTTGACAAAGTTGTTAGAATACGCAGGCGCAACGGCGACGGACGTTGGCTCGTACTGTAACTACTCTGGTTATTTCGTACTTGCAAATAACATTATTGCACCTGAAAACGCAACGGCAATCAACACGAATTCTCGTGGGAAATTAGCTTCCGCAGGTGACGTTGTAAACACGAACGGTTTCAGCGGTACGTTTGACGGTAGAGGTTATTCGATTGTAAACGCAAACTTCGGCGCAGGCGGTTTGCTTGGCGACGTTTCTACGAACGGCATCGTGAAGAATCTCGCAATCGTAGATGCAACGATTACGGAAGAGGACGCTACAAACTCCGGCGCGGGCGTACTTGCATTCAGTTTCTGTGGTAAAGCGGAAAACATATTCGTTTCCTACACGACGATGAAAGCATATAACGGTGTCTTTGGACGTGCGACGATGGGCGGTACGCTTAAAAACGCAGTAATCTATTACAAGAAAGCAGGTGGATATAACGGTGGTGCTATTGCTTCTTGGAATATATCGGCGTTGACGACGGATAACGTGTACGTAGTATATGCAGAGGGGACGGAAGCAATATTGACGGGTGATAACAAACCTGCATATAGCACGGCTATAAAAGCAATTGCAGAAGCAGATATTACAAATACGACGTTTACGGGCTTTGAAGCAAGCATTTGGAAAACGGAAAGTGGCGTAATGCCTATTTTCGAAAGTGCTATACAAGAACTGTATTTAAGTGAAACAGGCGAAAGAGACATTGAACTTGGAATGAGCCTTACGCTTTCGGCAGGGCTTAAGAATATCGCAGGAAACGTGATGTCTTACTATCCTGTAAAATGGGAATCTTCTAATGAGGAAGTTGCAACGGTAGAAAACGGTGTATTGACGTTGAAAGCGGTAGGAACGACAACGATTACCGTAAATTGTTGTGGATATGCAAATAGCCTTACGGTTAATGTTGTTGAACCTTCGGTAACGATTTACGATAAAACGGAAACTACGTTGTATTTAGAAACAAGTTCTTCGGCCGCTTGGCAAGACCAAATTATTAATAAGGCGACGCAAGCAAACTGGTTCGCTACGTTTACTCCTACCAAGATTATAGAAGTGAACGACGTAAATGAAACTGATTTGTTGACCAATACAAATTGGATGAGTGATATTGAAACTGCGAATACGGATAGAGAAAGAACGCTTGTTCTTTACGGTGAAGAAGAGGCGTACAAAGTAAAAGTATTTGTTGTTACGAAAGTCATCACGACGGCAACCGAACTTGCAAACTTGATTAACTACGGCACGAATAAGACTGCGATTACCGCTAAGAAAAATTCTGCACAAACGTATTCCTATGGCGGATACTTTGTATTGGGTGGAAATATCACGCAAGACGCGTCGAATCCTGTGAAAATCGAAGGTTCTGGTGTTGGTAAGGTGGAAAATAATACTCCTTGCTATAATATCAATTCTTGGGATTGGATTAAGGAAACAGGCACGGATGCGTTGGGTTTAATGGGCTTCCACGGTACGTTTGACGGTCAAGGATATACCGTAGACGGACTTTCTTATGGCATTGGCGGTGTATTCGGTGGTATCGGTACTGGCGCGGTAATTAAGAACGTAGCGTTCACCAATTGCGTTGTTGACGCGGACGGAGATAACAATACGAGAAACGGCGGTGTATTGGCGCACTTTGCAGTTGCTACGTCTACGGATAAATGGACGATAGAAAACGTTTACGTACAAGGTGCTTTGGATAGTATCGGCGGTGGTATGCTTACGGGTAGATACGCAGAGCACGGCGTAATGAACAACGTCGTCGTTCGTATGAAGTCGGAAAGCGGTTATACTAACGCGGCTCTTGCGTCGGTAGCTTCGGCAAACGTATCGTTTAACAACGTAGCGCTGATATACGACGGAACGGGCAAGCGTCCTTGGTCGGATGCAATGCTTTATGCAGATAAGCCTACGGATACGTACACGGGCGTTAGCGAATACGCATTGCAAACGGACGGCACGGTGAAGAAAGTTACTGCAAAAACGCCCACAGGTACGCACGTTGCTTCGCTTACGTTGGCGGAGACGGTTGCAACCGCGGAAGAATTTGCAGGATTTAGCTCGACGTATTGGACGGTAACGGCAGGTCAGGCACCCGTCTTTAAGGCAAAAAATTAAACTTACTTAAAAGTAGTCAGACAGGGCGCTTGCCGTCCTGTCTGACAAATAGTTACTGAAAACAATACCTTTGTTTTGCGGTGTAAATGGCGAATGGGAGAAAAATAATGATATGAAAAAACGATTTCTGTTTTTATTAGCGCTTGGCGCGTGTTGTGTGATTGGCGGCTGTAAAAATTCTGCCGATGATGAGCAAACTTATAACATTACCTTTAAGCAAGTAGGACAAACGGATGTAGTGAGAACTATCGAGAAAGGAGAAACTCTTTCTGATATTCCTATGCCAGCAAACAAGACGGGGTATAGGGTTACGTGGGATAAAACGGATTTTACAAACGTAACGGGCGATATTATTGTAAACGCTGTGGAAACGGCGAACACGTATATCGTAACGTACGATGCAAACGGCGGTATAATAGAATCAACCACGCAAGCGGTAACCTACGACGCGGAGTATGCGCTTGCAACACCGAATAAACAAGATTATTTCTTTTTGGGTTGGTACAATGAAGGAAAGTTGATAATCGACGGGAAATGGTCGATTGCAAACGACGTAACGCTCGTTGCACAGTGGGAAGATAAACGTCCTACGTACACGGTAACGTTCGTGCAAGGGAATTTGTCTAAATTAATATCCGTCAAAAAAGGCGAAGCGGTAGCCGAAAGCGATATTCCTGCGCTTATGGAGAAGACGGGATATAGCGTTGCTTGGGATAAAACGGATTTTACGAATATTCAAGAGAATATCACAATAACAGCAATCGAAACGCCGAAAACGTATACGGTAACGTACGATGCGGACGGGTTTGATATTGACGGTAGGACGGTAGAATTGCAATACAACGCGCTTTGTACGGCGTTAGATATGACGTTGCAACGGGAAGAGTATACCTTCTTGGGTTGGGAATGCGATGGTATAACGTATACGCAAGATTCTGTCTGGAATGTGGCGGATAATATAACGCTGACAGCAAATTGGGCGGAAAAAGAACAACTTATCGTAACGTTTAAGGATACGGACGGTTCGGAAATCAAGAAAACGGTGCGCGCAGGTGATACCTTGACGGATATTCCTACTCCCAAAGCAAAAACGGGTTATGCGGTAGACGTAGAGAACTGGTATATCGATAAAGAATGCAATACCTTGGCTACGTTTGAAAATTTGCAAGAAAGCGTAACGGTATACGCAAAAGCAACGGCAAATACGTATAAGGTAACGTATAATGCAAACGGCGGTATTGTTTCTAATGTCACGCAAGACGTAACGTACAATGCTGATTATACGCTGGAAACACCCACACACGAGAAAGAATATATGCGTTTTGATGGTTGGGTAGACGAACAGGGAAATACGTTCGTTGATACAGGAAAATGGATGGGATTAGAGAACGTTTCTTTGACGGCAAAATGGACGGATACAAGAGCAACGTATACGGTGTCGTTTATACAAGCAGGAGAAACGGTAAAATCGTTTAGTGTAAAAGCGGGCGATACGCTCACGGAAATTCCCGTGCCGGTAGGGAAGACGGGGTATACGGTTGTTTGGGATAGAAAGGATTTTACAAACATTCAGCAGGATATTACGGTAACGACAATAGAAACGCTGAAAACGTATACGGTAAGCTTTAATGCGAACGGGGGTAGGACTTCCAATCTCACACCGCTTACCATTACTTACGGGCAAGAATATACGTTGCCTACGCCCACGCACGCCAATAAAAAGATGGTTTTTGAAGGTTGGGCGTATGGCGGTAAACTCGTCGACGAAAACGGGGTATGGGAGATTGACGTTGAAGGAAACGAGATAGAGCTGACGGCGATATGGAGTAGCAATCCGTTTTGGACGGACGGGCATTAAGTATTCTAATTAATAAGAGAAAAGACTTCGCTGCTACGGGATGAAAAGGGGAATCAACAATGGAAAAATTGAAAGTTATAGAACTTATGAATTATCATCCTGCGCAGGCGAAATCTTCCAAGGGATAATTTCGCTAAAATATATTTTGCCGTCGCAATAATAAACGAAGAGGTAAGGAAAACATTATTGGATTTTTTCGTAAAACAAAAGAATATACGCAATTTTTTCAAAATCTCTTGTGTTTTCCAATAAATTATATTATAATAATTTATAAGTTAAAAAAGCAGGGATAGATTATGAAACGTATAGATAGAAAATACCAATGTATTCCATTTTGGGCATGGAACGAGGAAATGGAAGAATCTCGTTTGTTGGAACAAATAGATTGGATGAATGAAAACGGCATGGGCGGCTTTTTTATGCACGCGCGCAGCGGTTTGACGACGGAATATCTTGGCGAACAGTGGTTTAAGTGTATAGAAGCTTGCGCAAAAAAAGCGCAAGAACTTGGCATGGAAGCGTATGCGTATGATGAAAACGGCTGGCCAAGCGGCTTTGTCGGCGGTAAATTGTTGGAAGATATAGAAAATCACGACAGATATCTTACGTATGAAATCGGTACATACGATAAAAATGCCTTGGTTTCCTATCAAATAGAGGGCGAAACGTTAACGCGTGTAACTTCCAAACCGAGCGTTTCGGCAAAGGAATATTTGAACGTGTATGAACATTATTCCACATCTACGGCGGATATTCTCAATCCTGAGGTGGTAGACCAATTTATTGCCTTGACGCATGAAGAGTATAGAAAACGCGATAAATACGGTTTGAGGGGATTTTTCACGGACGAGCCGCAATATTTTCGTTGGGGTACGCCGTATACGAAAATGCTCGCGCCGTATTTTAAGGAAACGTACGGGGAAGATTTGTTGGACGGATTGGGACTTTTATTTGTTGAAAAAGACGGGTATAGAGGGTTCCGTTATAAATATTGGAAAGCGATGCAATCGTTGTTGCTCAAAAACTATTCGAAAAAAGTATACGATTGGTGCGATGAAAACGGCTATAAATTGACGGGGCATTACATAGAAGAAACCTCTTTGGCAACGCAAATGTGGTGCTGTGGCGGTATTATGCCTTTTTACGAATACGAACATATTCCCGGCATTGACTATTTGGGTAGAAATTTAACGAGCGAACTTGCGGCAAAACAAGTTTCCAGCGTGGCTTCGCAGTTGGGGAAAAAGCAGGTATTGACGGAAACGTATGCTTGTTGTGGTTGGGACGTTACTCCGCAAGAATTGAAATTGATTGCCGAAAGTCAATACGTTGCAGGGGTAAATCTTATGTGTCAGCATTACGTTCCTTATTCCGATTACGGGGAACGCAAAAGAGATTATCCTGCGCATTATTTCAAGGGGAATCCTTGGGTAAATAAAAATTTTAAGGAATTTAACGATTATTTTTCCGTGTTAGGAGAAATTTTAGCGGAGAGCAAAGAAATTGTCAATGTGGGTATTTTACATCCTATA
>JAZRRB010000048.1:0-2062 GCA_045650385.1 Candidatus Scatosoma sp.
GGCGTATTTAGCACTTCCCGACGGAAAACGTACGCGCGGCATGATTGCCGTGGCGGAAGTAGACGGCGAGATAAAAGCCACGCACTCGGATAAGGACGTCTTTGAAAAAGAAGAATAAAAACATTGTTTTTAACATAGAAAAATGAAACACGCTAAGCGGCGTGTTTTTTTTCGCCTTTTTTCTTTCAATTCATTGACATTATAGAAAGAATAGTGTATAATTACAGTAGGTTTATGTTGAAATAAATCGTTTAACTTACGGAGCGGAAGAAGACTATGAGAAATGAAAGTGTCGCCATATTAGACGTAAGGTCGTACGAAGTGACTTTTTTTCTCGGCTTAAAAGGCGTTAACGATACGTTTGTTTTTTCGGGCAGTCATACGGAAAAATACGACGGGATATCCAAAGACGGGTTTTTAAGCGTGGAATCTTTTCGTCGCGCCGTTGTTGCGGCTATAACTTCGGTAAGACAAAATTACGAGGGGATTATCGGTGAAATATTCGTGGGCGTTCCCTCGGCGTTTTTGTCGGTGGCTACCAAAGGTCATACGCTTTCCTTCCCGTCTAAACGCAAAATTTCCGCGCAGGACGTAGAGGCTTTGTACGAAAGCGCTTTGAACGGTTTGTTGGCAAACGAGCCGTGCATACGTCACTCGGATATGTATTTCTCGCTCGGTGACAATCGTAAATATTTCAATGCGCAAGACATGTACGGCGTACCTACTACGCTTTTGCAAGGCGCGCTTTGCTACTATTTCGTCGCGGACGAATTTTACGATACGGCAACTTCGCTTTTGAACGATTTGGAGTTTGAAAACGTACGCTTTTTGCCCACCAACCTTGCGCAGGCGTTGTATCTTTTGCCTGAAAAGAGAAGAGAGGGCTATGCCTTTATGCTGGATATCGGATTTTTGACGAGTTCGATTTCCGTAGTATACGGCAACGGTATTGTGCGTGAAGAAACGTTCAACGGCGGTGTGGGAACGATTTTAATTTCCTTAATGCAAGCGTTCGACGTGGATTTTGAAATGGCGGAAGAAATTTTACGCTTTGCCAACGTTTCGGGCGGCGGCGTACCCAAAGAACTCATGTGGACAAGCGAACAAAGTGAAATAAGTTTATCCGTACAAGAGATTAACGACACGATAAAATGCGCGTTAGACGAATTGTGCGAAAACGTAGAAAACTTTTTTGATAAATATTACCGTGAAAAATATGCAACGGTATTTGCAGTGAATCCTATCAGTGTTACCGGCGAGGGAGTCGGCTATATCGCAGGGGTGGCAGAACACATTTCTAAGCGGCTTAACCGTTTGACGGAGATTGTCGCGCCCGATTTGCCTTATTACGACAAACCGAGTTATTCGTCGAGGATTGCGCTTTTAAGTATGGCGCTTGACGACGTAAAAAAACGTAGTTGGATTCAAAGATTATTCAATATCGGAGGAAGAAAAAAATAATGGATATGTACAACGAAAACGATAACATTTTCGGCTATGGCGCGGATACTGCAACGCCTTCGCCTTTGGACGCGCCCAACAATCTTTCGGGAGTGGCAAAAATCAAAGTAATCGGCGTAGGCGGTGCAGGGAATAACGCAGTAGATAGATTGATTGAATCGGGTTTACAAAGCGCAGAATATATCGTCGTAAATACAGACAATCAAGCATTGGCGCGTTCGAAAGCGACTAACCGTATTCAAATCGGCGTAAAATTGACGAAGGGCTTAGGCGCAGGTGCTGATCCTACGGTTGGTAAAGCGGCTGCGGAAGAGAATAAAGAAGCGATTCAACAAGCGTTGAAAAATACCGATTTGTTGTTCATTACGGCAGGTATGGGCGGCGGTACGGGTACGGGCGCTGCGCCTGTGATTGCAAAGATTGCCAAGGAAATGAAAATTCTTACCGTTGCGGTTGTTACGTTACCGTTCGGCTTTGAGGCGAAACGCAGAATGGACAATGCTTTGGCGGGCGTTGAGGAATTGAAGAAGAACGTAGATTCTATGATTACCATTCCCAACGATAAAATTCGTCAAGTCGTACCCAAGAACACTTCTTTTGC
>JAZRRB010000049.1:0-13441 GCA_045650385.1 Candidatus Scatosoma sp.
GAGTTTTTCATCGAACAATCCGTCAAAATCAATCAGTTTCACGTCTTTCTTCCTCTTCTTTTTTCATTGTATCTTCCGTGCCCGTTGCCGTTGCCAAAAGCACGCGTACTTTTGCCGCGTTGGCGCTGAATGCACCGGCAATAGAATCCACGTCGCCGCGCAGTTCCTTTAACCCCGACAATAAGAATATCGCGCAAGCGCAATCATCCGCGTTATCCACCAAATCCAAAGCGTTTGCTTTTTCCAAATCACGATAGAGTTTTTCCGCCGCCGCGTGTATCTTTTTGCCGTGCGTATCGCTAACCACGACAAATTTTGACGCAACCTGCGCGTACGCTTCGATAAAACGTTTCCGCTTTTTCCTGCCTATCTCTATCCTTTGCAAATGCAACCTACGGTAAATATGACAAAGCACGATACCGATATCCATATCCTCGTTGCGCTCGTATAACATCCGCAACGTTTCCACTTTCAAGATATCCAGCACTTCGCTATCCAGCAATACTTCGCGTAAAAAATCGTCCGCGCCCACGTGCGCCGCCGTAGTAAGCGCCAAATACTGCAAATCATGATCGGTACCGTCCATCTCGTCAAAGCACCACCGAAAATATCCGTCGTGCCAAGCAATCAAACCAAGAAGTTGCGCTTCGTCTTTCGCGCTTTTACCGATATGAATCAGCATACGGCAACGCTCCTCGCGCTCCTGTTGCGGCAAATGATAAAAATACGTGGGTTCTATCGGTTTTACCGCGTTTTCACCCTCTTCTATCGCTGTCAAATACGCGCGTAAATCCTGCAAATAATATTTCGCCACTTCCGCATCAGGATAAACGGTGCAAAGAGTGTCAAACGCACGTTCCGCCTCTTTCAATTTACCGCATTTATACGCGGCAACTGCCTTAAAATACAACATTCTGCCGTCGAAAGGAACTTTGTCTTCCATTTGGCAAAACTTTGCATACGCCTCCTCGTGCAAGCCGTTTTCACAGCACACGGTAGCCACTTTATATAGCTCATCCGTCGTTGCTTGTTCCATTTGACAAAGTTGCAGGGCAAGTTCTTTGCTCTTTTCCGCGTTACCCTCTTCCAAGTACACCGCGGCGAGCGTAGCAAGCAATCGCACGTCGTTAGGCGTTTCTTCCAAGAGTTCTTCGCACGCACGTTTCGCCGCGTCCGTATCCCCGTCCAAAAGGTACGCCACCGCTTGCATTTCCCTTGCTTCCGCGTATTGTTTCGAGCCTTTCTCCACGATAGAAAAAAGCTCTATTGCGCGTTTGCAATTCCCAGCTTTCAACGCATTAGAACCTGCGTCTATTTCCTTGGAAAAATCGGCAAGACGAGGGGGATACACAAAACGGAATTTATCGCGTTTGTCCTTGGAAAACGCTTCGATAATATCCAATTTCGTTTCCTCGGGTAAGCTATCGTCCGCATCGATGAGTTTATTATAATAATACGCTGCTTGCGTTTCGTTGCCCATGCGCAAATAATTGACGGCAAGTCCCTCGTAAATATCGGGCAAATCCGCCTCTTCCGCCTCGTCTAAAAAACGAAACCAAAAATTGATTGCCGAAGAGTGCAAATCCATGCCCTCGTAAATATCCGAAAAACGCGCGTAAACGTCCCCGTCGCCGCCGTAAAGTTCCAATTCTTTATACGCCAAACGGAGAGCGGAAAGGAATTTCCCCTCATTATAATATTTATCCGCGCGCGAAGCAAGACGCTTGCGGCTGAAATCAATTTTTACCGTTTTTCCGTTTTTCATATTCTATCAATTTTTAGGAAACACCTTATCCGCGTCCTCTTCCGTAAATTCGTAATCGGTATTGCAATAGTGACAATGCACGCGCACCGCGCCGTCGCTATTTATAATCTCGCGCATTTGCGCTTCGCCAAGCGATACCAAAACGCGCGTCAAATAACCTCTCGAACAGTTGCATTTATACTGCGCCAAGCGAACTTCCCACACCGTATCGCTTTGCCCAAATACCGCCTTCGCTGCACTTTCTACGCCGTTTGTTTTCACCGTTTTCAAAAGCGTTTTCAAATCGCTTTCCCACGTTTTTTCCAAGGTCGTTTCATCGGCAAATGGCAAGGGCTGTAACACCGCTACGCCCGCAAAAACAACCTTTCCCTCTTCGTCCGTTTCCACCACCGTTTCAAACCTGGTAGGAAGCTGTTCGCTGATGCGGAAATATTCCTCAAACGCCGCGTCTACACCGTTTTCTTGGGGGTATGCGCAAGCACCCACAAACGGACGGGCGTACCCGTCGTCGCGGATTACCGTAATCGAGCCGTTTTCGCCAAAAATATCCGTTTCGTTGCCCTTGGCGTTCGGGTTTTCGATAAAGCCGCGGATATTCAGTTTTTTATTGCCCGATACGCCGATTTCGCCGCCCAAGCCGTCCCCTTTTACCGACAGGGAAATTTCGCCCGTTTCCCCTTTCAAACACGCGCTCATGAACGTCATCGCGGAAAGCGTTTTTCCAAAAACAACCGCCGTGTCCTTAGAAAGGTTGTGCAATTTTGCGCCTTCTTTTACAATAGCCGTCGTATCGGCAAGCGTGAGGGATACTTGCCCGTCGAATATCAGCGCGCGTAATACGTTGTTCATTTTATCCCTCCTTTCTTCGCCGTAAAACACCACCTATCGCTACTTGCTTTTTCTTCGCCAAGATGACCTTCCACATTTACTATCGTAAAGCCGTTTTCTTCTAACGCTTTAACAAGTTCCTCTTCCGTATAAATATACTGGGTATGCGTTTCGTCCAAGCGCGTATACGCGCCGTTTTTTTCTTTGACGAACAACGTCACGTCCAGCGTTGCTTTCTCCCCTTCTACTTTGCCAAAAGAAAGATACGTCACCTCGTCTCTATCATCCACGCTGACAGTATTGGCAATTTTTCTTTCAAATTTTCGCGGCGAACTGACGTCGAAAATCAACAAACCGCCGTTTTTGAGCGCCGAAGCGATATTTTTCAATGCCTTGCCCAATTTTTCCTTGGGTATATAATTGAAACAATCGTTGATTGCCGTGACGAAATCGAAACGTTTGGGCGGTTTTTTTGCCGTGATATCCCCAAGAATATATTCGCTACGGATACCCGTTTCCAACGCCTTATTTTGCGCAAAATCGAGCATTTGAGGGGATACGTCCAGCCCCGTCATTTGATAGCCGTGTTTTTGAAAGGCACGCGTAAACCAACCGCCGCCGCAACCCACGTCCAAACCGCAGGAAAAGCCGCTGTCTTTTAATTTCAAAATTAAATACTGCGACCAATTTTCATAGTCGCAGTCGTCGTTCAAATATTCAAACCAATCGGCAAGATTTGTATACGCCGCTGTGTTTTTCATAGTTTGTCCTTATTTTGTGAATTTTATTAACCGCCGATTATTGACCAAGCATCTTGGGCGGTTTATATTTTTTCTTTTTACCGTTCTTTGTCAGCTCGTCTTGAAGCGCTTTCTCGCGTTCTTCAAACTGCTTATTGTATTCCACGTAACGCGCTTCTTCTTGGTGTTCCATAACGTACGCTTCCGTGTCTTGTGCAATCGTTTCCTTACTTTCGCGAAGACGTTGCAAATCCTCACGCGTGAACGAGGTAGGCAAATCGTATACTTCCAGTTCGTCGTCGATAGGCTTGATAGGACGAGCAACCAAACGCGATTTACCATAAGCAAGCAATGATTTTTTATATTCTTGTACCGCTTGGCTGTCCCCGCCTTCCTGCGCGGAAGAACCGTATTTATTATAGATACCTCTGCCCACTTTCGCGCCTTCGATTTTCGGGTTGATATATCTATCGAATATCCATTGTGCGAAATCCAGCCAAATCAAAAGGGCATACGAGAAACCGAAAAGCAAAACCATGATAATGCCGATTACCATGAAGAAGCTTCCAAAAAGCAAGAAGATAAAAGGAATCGACGCAAGTGCGATAAAGAAGATTGTTTGCGGCAAGCTACCTATGGTAAGCAAAAATGCGTTGCGGAGCATACCGAAGAATTTCATTTTATAGTTTACGCCGCAGGCAATCATCCAAAGCGCCATCATCGCCGCCACAACGATTAAGATATAACTGGTGACTTTGGAAATCGACATCCATATCCTTTGCCCTTTGCTAATTGCACCCGAGGCAATCGAGAAATCCGCCAAAGAAATCAACGTGCCGCCAAGCGCCAAAATAACCACGAAGAAAAGAGCCGCTTGTAATGCGTTTTTATAATTGAGTTTGATACCGCGCCAAAAATCGTTAGCAACAAAGATACCTTCCGTCCACACCATGTTACGGATAACGTACATACCGCCTGAAAGCCCGACAGCCGCAATAAACGTCGTCACTACAAGCCCGATGCATAAAACCAGTTTATTGGACAACGCAAGCGATTCCGCCAAGCCTTGTTGTACGGGATAGAAAGGATAACCGCCGCCAAGGTTTGCGCCAAAGGGATAAATTTCCCCTTGCATATTGTTCATAAGCGACATAATTACGATAAACGCAATCATGGGAATAAAGAAAATAAGCGTCAATAAATTCGCTTTTACTATCTTCCAAAAGTTTCCCTTAAAAATATCCCAAAACAGTTGCCAGCGGTTGGTAGGCAACGTACTTCTTGCGTATTCTTCACTTTTTTCTTTTCCTTCAAGAAGTCGGGTTATCAAGCCCTTTTTTTGCTGTGCCATGTACGTTCTCCAAAATACTTATTTTGCACGCGGATACTCGCCCGCATATTCTCACCACTCTATTGTACTACAAATTTGTGATTATTTCAAGGAATTTTCGAAAAAATTTCAAATAAAATTTACAAGCGGCGAAAAATCTTTGACATTTGCAATATTATATGTTAAAATAAGTTTGCTAAATAGAGGAGCGGACGAACATCAGTACCCTATCGCAAGCGAGCGTTGACGGCGCTTTGCGTTATAAACGATAGGAAAAAGGGTATCTCCGCCGAAGCGTAACCCCCGTCTTTTTACGCTGGGCATACGGGAGAATACCTGTATGACTGTCACCGTCCGTGAAGAGCTATTTGCCTTATGAATACCCCGAATTTTCTACGGGCGTTTCAAGTTGCTTTTCTTCGGCGGGGTGTTTCCCGTCTTTTATTTTACCATTTGAAAAACATTTTAGTATGAAGGAGATATACACTTATGAAACAGTTTAACGTCGGCGTTATCGGCGCCACGGGTATGGTTGGACAAAGATTTTTACGTCTTTTGGAAAATCACCCTTGGTTTAACGTAAAAGTATTGGCGGCATCCGCGCGTTCCGCAGGGAAAACGTACGCGGAAGCTGTCGGCGAAAAATGGGCGTTTGAAACCCCGATGCCCGAAAAATATAAAGCGATGAAAATTCTCGATGCGGAAGCGGATATCGATACGATTGCTTCCTCCGTCGATTTCGTATTCTGTGCGGTAAACATGGACAAAGCGAAAATCCGCGCGTTGGAAGAAGCGTATGCTAAAAAGGAAGTACCCGTTGTTTCCAACAACTCGGCACACCGCTTTACCCCCGACGTACCCATGGTTATCCCCGAAATCAACGATAACCATATCGAAGTCATCGCGGCGCAAAAAGCTCGTCTTGGCACGAAACGCGGTTTCATCGCCGTAAAATCCAACTGCTCTTTGCAGTCCTACGTACCCCTTTTGCACCCCTTGAAATCGTTTGGCATTAAGCAAGCGGCGGTTTGCACCTATCAAGCGATTTCCGGCGCAGGTAAGACGTTTAAGACGATGCCCGAAATTTTGGATAACGTTATCCCTTATATCGGCGGCGAAGAGGAAAAGAGCGAAAAAGAACCCCTCAAAATTTGGGGTAACGTGGAAAACGGTGAAATCGTTTCCGCAACTGCGCCCGTTATCACGGCACAATGCTTGCGCGTACCCGTTTCCGACGGACATACCGCGGCGGTGTTTGTAAGCTTTGACAAAAAGCCCACGAAAGAAGAAATTCTTTCCGCTTGGGCAAATTTCAAAGGCGCACCCCAAGAATTGAAACTCCCCTCCGCACCCGAACAATTCATCCGCTATTTCGAAGAGGACAACCGTCCCCAAGCAAAGCTTGATAGAATGGAAGGCAACGGCATGAGCGTTACTGTAGGCAGACTTCGCGAGGACGTCGTATTCGATTACAAGTTCGTAGGTCTTTCCCACAACACGCTTCGCGGCGCGGCTGGCGGCGCAGTTCTCCTTGCAGAACTTTTGGCAGCAAAAGGATATTTCGACTAAAACACAACTGTCCCCTTTCGGGGAATATACTAATCACGGGAGAGTGAAACATTATGAAAGGATTTTTCAACGGTAGCGCAACGGCAATCATTACCCCCTTCAACGAAACGGGTGTAAATTACGAAGAATTCGGCAAACTTATCGAATTCCAAATTGAAAACGGCACGGATGCCATCGTCTTTTTAGGCACGACGGGCGAACCCTCCACGATGTCTTTCGAAGAAGAACACGTGCTTATGGACTATGCCGTGAAAAAGGTAAACAAAAGAGCGAAAGTTATCTTCGGTTGCGGCAGTAACAACACTGCAGACGCCGTGATGACGGCGAAAAAAGCCGAATCGTTCGGCGCAGACGGATTGCTTGCCGTTACCCCTTACTATAACAAGTGCACGCAAAACGGTTTAGTTGCGTACTATAAAGCCATTTGCGAAGCGGTATCCATCCCCGTTATCGCCTATAACGTTCCCGGGCGTACGGGCGTAGAAATTCAACCTGCTACCATGGCGAAGATTGCGGATATCCCCAATATCGCAGGTATTAAAGACGCAGGCGGCAATATGAGCAAGACCATGGAAACGCTCCGTTTGGTGCGCGAAAAATGCGACGTATATTCGGGCGAAGACGCACTCAACTTCCCTATCCTTGCGGTAGGCGGCGTGGGCGTTATTTCCGTGCTTTCCAACATTTTACCCAAGGAAGTAAAAGAGCTTTGCACGTTGGTTAAGGCAGGCAAATTGGACGAAGCGGCGGCACTCAACGACAAACTTTTGCCCGTTGCCAACGCTTGCTTTGTAGAAGTGAACCCTATCCCCGTCAAAGAGGCGGTGAATTTAATCGGCTTCAACGTAGGTACGCCTCGTGCGCCGTTGACGAAGATTGAAGATTGCAATAGAGAAAAACTGATTGCGGCAATGAAAAACTACGGTATGGAGATAAAAGCGTAATGAATACGAAAATCATCCTTTGCGGCGCTTGCGGTAAAATGGGCGGCAACGTACTTTCTTTATTAGAATGCGACAACGAGGCAACCGCCGTTTGCGGCGTAGACCTTTTCCCTAAAGAAATCGGCTTGCCCGTATATAAGAGCTTTACGGAGATTAAAGAACAAGCGGACGTTATCATTGATTTCTCCTCCGCGGAAAATTTGAAAGAGCGTTTAGAATACGCAAAAGCGAACAAACTTGGTATCGTGCTTGCTTCCACGGGCTTCTCCCCTGCCGATTTGGCTATGGTGGACGAATATGCAAAAGACGTGGCAATTTTCAAAACGGCAAATCTTTCGTTGGGCGTAAACTTAATGCAAGCGCTTGTAAAAGCGGCGGCGGAAGTGCTTGGCGAAGCGTTTGACGTGGAAATTATCGAACGCCACCATAATCTTAAAAAAGACGCCCCTTCCGGCACGGCATTGATGCTTGCCGATAGCGTAAACGAAGCCTTTGACGGCAAGAAAAAATACGTCGACGGCAGAACGGGTATTTGCGGCGCAAGGGAAAAATCGGAAATCGGTATGCATGCGGTACGCGGCGGCACAATCGTAGGCGAACACGAAGTAATGTTTGCAGGCGAAGACGAAATTATCACCATTACGCACAGCGCAAGAAGCAAGCGCGTATTTGCGGCAGGCGCTATCCGTGCAGCGAAATTCTTGAACGGAAAAGCGGCAGGCAAGTACGAAATGAAAGACTTGCTCGCGGAAGAAAACAAGTAATAATCTTATCAACCACCCGATATTCGGGTGGTTTTTTATAGTACAAAACAGCACCTCGAACGAGGTGCTGTTTTGTACTAAATCAATTAAAATCTCTATATTGTTTATTTTAATATGGATATAGCGTTGCTAATCGTCTTTTCAAACGCTTCTCTACCGTATTTATCTACTTCCGATTTATCCTTAGGGCCGTGCGTCAAACAACCTGCGCCACCAATACAACCTCCAAGGCACGCCATACCTTCGATAAAGTTTCCGTCCAAAAGGTTTTTGCTCTTCAAAAGCAACGCCTTTTTACATTCTTCAATACCATCACAAGGTACGGGCTTCAATACAAAGTCAATATTTTGTTCTTTCAAACCTTGCGCCACCGCATCGGAAAGGCCACCCGAACGCGCGAAAATTCTACCAAAGTAGGACGCATTATCCAAAACGCCTTCCTCAAGCGTGGTAATGTCGATATCACGGCTATCGAACAACGCCTGTAATTCTTCAAAAGTCAACGCAACGTCCACAAAGGGCTTTACTTCGTCAAGCTGTACCTCTGCTTTTTTTGCCGTACAAGGCCCGATAAATACAACCTTTGCATTTGTGTCCGTTTCCTTGATAAACTTCGCAAGCGTTGCCATCGGGGAAAAATTATGCGAAATATGCTGCACCAATTGAGGGAACGCCGCCTTAACGTAAGCCACAAAAGCAGGGCAGCAAGAACTCATTAAAAATCCTTTTTCCGCAAGCTCTTTAGATTCCGCTTGGGCTACCATATCCGCACCGAGCGCAACTTCTATCGTCGTATAGAACCCCAACTCCTTTAAGCCTGTAATGACCTGACCAAGTTTTGCATAGCTAAATTGACTGGATACAGAAGGAGCAACAATCGCGTAAACCTTATAATTTTTATTATTATCGCTATTTTTAATAATTTCAATAGCGTCCAAGATATACGATTTGTCCATAATCGCACCGAACGGGCATTGATAAACACACGCGCCACATTGGATACATTTTTCGTCGTCTATTTCCGCCGTATTGTCGCCCTTAATGGAAATCGCTTTTACTTTACAAGCGATTTGACAAGGACGTTTTCTATTAATAATGGCTGAATACGGACAAACCTTTGCACATGCGCCGCATTGAATACATTTGGTCTTATCGATATGCGCCACGTGATTGTTGTCAAAAGTAATTGCACCACGTTTACAAACGTCCTCGCAGCGGTGCGCCAAACATCCACGGCACGAAGGCGTGACTTCATAGCCGCTTGCAGGGCACTCGTCACAGGCAATATCAATCACCTCGATTACGTTGTGGTTATCCTTATCACCGCCCAGTGCAATCTTTACGCGTTCGCCTAAAATAGCACGTTCTTTATAAACGCAACAACGCATCGTAGGCGTTTTGCCAGGGATAATCGTTTTGGGAATATCTAAAACGTTTTCAAATAACGTGCCTTTCCATGCCTCGCGAGCAACTTCACGCAAAACCTTATATTTTAAGTGTTGAACTTTTGTATCGAATTTACGCATTTTCTTTCGTCCTTAAAAATAACTTACTTTAATCCTTTTACCCATTTTTTTCAAACAAGCAGATAATTCTTCCACCAAATTCATTTTGATACTAAACGTAATAGGCAACTGGGGATTTTGGTGCGCGGGATTGATGGCTCGACCGACGTAGAAATTGATATCCGTTGCCTCTTCAAAGAGCAAACGGCAAATCATCGATGCACCGTCGCGCTTAAAATTCCAATACTCGTAATGCTTATTTTTCCCCAAATAATCTTTGGCGTATTCTAACACCTTATTAATGGTGATAACGCCTTCTGTCACCAAATCCACCCCTTCCAGCTCTGCCGTAGGAGGTACGTCCGCGCTTTCAAAATTCAAACTCGCGCGTAAAGGTTTACCCAAATATTTCGCCGCAATCGACGACGTTGTACCGCCGCAAATAATATGCTTCCCTTCTTTGGAAAAGAAAAGATTCATCATTCGGTTACAATCATCACGGTTAGACGGTGGACCGAACAAAATATTCATCGGCTCACGTTTGCGGATTTTTATCACGCAAGAGGTCGTATCGTCACCGGGTTTATTGCCATACAATTTATTACATTCATCCACAAGCATGGTGGACATATTCTTTGCCGTATAGCCACAGTAAGAAACAGCTGTCATATACTCGATAATTTCTTCCCGTTTCCAACCAAAATTATATTTTCCACCCAAGCCTGCATGAGGACAACCGTCGCTCATCGCAATAAAAATATCATTCTCGCGCAGTTTTAACGTAGTTTTGTATATCTTTTTTCCACCGATATTCATTTCGGTTTTTGGATAATCGTAATTTACGCTATCACGCAAAACAATCACGTGGGGATTGTCATACTGAATAATGTCTATCGTATCATTATTTACGATGTGCATAATCGTAAACGTGGAATACGCAACGCCACGCACCGAACAAACGGGCAACGTTGCGGCAATCGTCGACACACAATCCTCAATGGAAAGCCCTGCCGCCATCATCGTAGAAATGATTTTAGAGGTGAGCGTAGAAAGAATACTCGCCTTTACACCGCTACCAAGTCCGTCCGCAAGCACGATTACCGTAGAATTTTCATCTTCTTCTATAACGTCTACGTGGTCGCCACATAATTCTTCGCCGTAATGATTAATGCTTTTATAACCGATATCTGCGCACAAATCATTCATCTGTAATAGACTCCTTTAATTTTGTGAGCGCAATTTTCGTTTCCGCCGCCGTTTCACCAAGCAAAGACGCAATTTCTTGAACGATACGCATTTGCTTCTCGACCACCTTATCGGCAACCTCTATCGTCTGATTACGGATATTTTCTTTCTTTTCTTTTTCCGTTTCCCTGTCCGTAATATCACGCAAAATGCAAACGAGCACGCGAGTATCTTTTTCGTAGACAATCGTCACTTCAACACAACGCTTATATTCGGCAAGATAAACCTTTTTCCCATAAAGATTTCTGCCCGTATTCTGCACTTGCAAAAATATTTTCGGGTCTAAAATACGCACGACGGGTTCTCCCAAAACGTCTGTATTCGCGCGTAAATTCATTAATCTTAACGCCGTCTTATTGATTTGCTGTACTTCAAGGCTTTCATTAAGCACGATTAAACCATCAGGGGAACTGTTTACAATCGTATCCGAGAAACTTTCCGCTTTGTCTTTCAAAAACGGAAGACACATAGAGATTTCCGCTTTGCTTTGACAAATTGCAATGGCCTTTTCTCTGCAAGAATTATACCCGCAAGAACCGCAATTCAACTCGTCCGACGGCTTCATTTTGCCCATTTGACGAAGCACCCTTATAATTTCTTCTTCCGTAGGCATCGTCAACTTGTGTTCGATATAGGTAAATTGTTTTTTTAATTCTGTTGACTTCAACTCTTCTACAACAAAGTCCTTTTTACCCGCAAATTTCGCCACGGACATATAATCTTTAACGGGAGAACGGTGATATTTTTCCATAACAGGACCGCCAATGCAACTACCTGTACAAGCGGACATTTCAATAAAGCATTTATGTATTTTCCCGCTCTCTATATCGCGCAACGCCGACATACAATTTTCTACACCGTCAATGGCAAGATAGGTATAACCTGAAATATCTTGCTCCATCGTTTTCAAAATACCGCCCGTTGTCGGGAAGAAACGCGCGCGGCTTTCTTCGGAATAATCCAACGTCTTATCAAGTTCAATCTTTTCTTTTTCCAACCATTCGCTCAACTCTTCAAAGGTGAGAACGGCATCAACGATACCCTCGTAGTGTTCAGCCTCGTCCTTTTTAGCTACGCAAGGACCGATAAACACCGTTTTTGCATTTGGATAACGCTTTTTTATATTGGCACAATGCGCTTGCATAGGCGAAAGCACGTCGGCAAGATATTCTAATTCCGCAGGGAAATATTTTTGTATCAATAAATTGACGGAATGGCAACAAGACGTGATAATAATATCTCGTTCTTCCTCACGGAGCATACGTTCATATTCTCTTTTTACAATTGTCGCACCGATTGCCGTTTCTTCCACATCGTAAAAACCGAGTTTTTTCAACGCTTCGCGCATTGCTGCGATACCTACCCCGTCATAATTTGCGATAAAGGACGGCGCAAGACTGACGATAACGGGATCGCTGTTTTGTAAAAATACCTTTACTTTTTCCGTTTCGTCGATGATTTGTTTGGCATTTTGGGGACAAGCGACAAAACATTGTCCACATAAAATACACTCGTTACCGATAATATGCGCTTGATTGCCTGAAAAACGAATAGCTTTTACGGGACAATGGCGAATACATTTATAGCAGTTTTAACAATTCGATTTTTTTAAGGTAAGACAATTTGACATGCGCTTAATTCCTTTTGTTTTCCATTACGTCGAGTATGTTTTTCTTGAAAAATTCCTTAAAATTCTGTGGCGTTATTCCCACGTGAATATCGTCGTTTATTTGCACCGTCACACCTTCTCGGTTGCATTTCCCTACGCAAAAGCTCCCCACAAGGACAACCTCCCCGTCGAGTTTATATTCTTCCACGGCTTTTTGCATAAGCTCTACGATTTCTTGCGAGCCTTTGATATGGCAAGAACTACCCACGCATATTTGAACAACTAACATTTACAGCCTCGCCAAAATTTCATTTTTGAAAAATTCTTCTACTTTTTCAGGATCCACAGAGAAAAATTCTTCGTCTATGCTTACGCTAACATGTTGTCCGCATTTTCCAAGACAAAACGTACCGCCAAGCTCCACTTTGTCGTTAAGTCCGTTATCTCTAATCAATTGATTAATAGCTTCAACAACTTGACGCGAGCCTTTGATATGGCAAGAACTACCGATGCAAACGGTTATTTTCATAAAATGAATTGCTCCTAAATGCTTTTTTTGCGATAGCACGCAACTTTACATAATATATTATAACATGTTTTTTGATTTATTTCAAGTATTTCGTTATTGTTTGTTATAACGATTTATTCACACCCTTTTCTCGCTCCTCGCACGAACCACCGATAACACGGCGTTTCTTCAAATCACCTCTATCACACACAAAAAGGACACCCTACAAGGTGTCCTTTTTGTGGTGGGCAGAGATATATTCTCGCCTTTGGCAAGAGCTTCAACGACGACCTGCTTTATCAACAACTATCTTTCTCGTTTTCGTCGTTTCGCACGAACCACCGTTAATACGAGGGTTCGCTTGGATACCCCATTCACCACAAAAGAGCACCTCGTTTGAGGTGCTCTTTTGTGGTGGGCAGAGGTGGATTCGAACCACCTGAAAACTTTTGAAATCCTTTATTTATAAGGGATTCCCAAATTGTTCCCCAAATGTTCCCCACGCCCCTAACAAGGTGGAAGTTGCAGATTTTGTATTCTATAAAAATTATAAACCATCTCATTCGTTTAATAATCCTTAAAATTGTTTATAATCATTGTAAGAGCTATTAATAAGATATTTTCACCCCACAAC
>JAZRRB010000050.1:0-1515 GCA_045650385.1 Candidatus Scatosoma sp.
TTCCCCTTTTTTATAAATGATAAATCGTGTTATTTTCGATTTTTCCATTTTTTATCTCAAACGATACACTGGAATACTTTTGCTTTGCGCGGTTGGAAACAATCGTTCTTTGTCCGCCGATTTCCGCATCGATATAAACGCTATCTGATTTTTGCTCATAATAAAGTTGTATTTTCAACTTATAAGGCTTTTGTATCGTATCCGCTTGACCGAGCGCAAAATCCACACCTTTTTTGTGAACTTTTTCCGATCTCTTATTTCCTTTCCCCTGCTTTACAAGCTCGTAAAGAGGTAAAATGAGTTCTTCGCTATCATTGATTTGGATAATCTTGTTTTTAGAATCTATTGCAAGCACCGCTTCTTTCTCTCCGCCGAAACGCACATACATTTGCGTATTTTTGTTTGCGTCAACGTCCATTTCAAAATAGTAAGATTTTCTTTCATCCAAAGCAAGGCTTTGTACGTCTTTTGCAAGGACGGTAAGCTCGTTTGTATTCGGAGCAAGTTCAGGCAACCACTTCATAAACAATCGACCGTTTTCGCCTTGAATAAGCTCTCTATGTACGATCACCGAAGCCCACTCTATACTGCCTACCCAACCCGACAAAATCAAACGATTATCTTTCGTCTTTGCGACCATGGGTACGTCCAATCCGTCGTAAACGTCAAATCCATTTATCGCTACGTCGTGATAAACTTCGCCGTTTTTATCCGTTTGCCAATACCCCGTAAAGCCCATAATCAAATATTTATATCCATTCAAGGAAAACATAGACGGACATTCCGTACTTGGATCTAACGGGCTTTGCGGAACTTCCGCCGTTTTATCAAGCACCCATTCGCTATCAATAGAATCCGCACGCCAAATGCCTGACGAGCCATAACCGCCAAACATAAACAGCCTATTATCTTCATCCAAATACACGCTGGGGTTTTCGGAAATATGGAAGATATGTTCCCCTCTTGTGAAATTTACGCCGTCTTCGGACACCAAATAATTTGCGCCCGAAGGATATAATTTTTCTTCTTGCAATTTCGCGTAAACAACGGGCATAATTCTTTCTTTTGATTGTGGTTGCTCATCTATCAAGCGGCTGCCCGTTTTTTCATAAGGCACCATTCTCGTCGTATGGAACCCATGAGAAAAATAATATTTCCCATTGTGATAAAACATCGTACCCGTACCAGCCGAATTCCATTCTTCTTCGATATCCACGATGGGCGGTTGTTCCGTCCAGTCCTTAAAATCCGTCGTAGTCAAATGCCGAACGCTATGCGCGCCGCCGCCCCAACGGCTGTCGTGGTGGTGTCTATCGTGCAAATACAACAAATGATATACGCCGTCGTGATAAAAATTCATCACGTCGCCTGCCCACGTATTGTATCCGCGAGGCGAATAGAAGTTAATGGATTTTTCCACCTTATCCATCACGACTTCTTTGCGAGTCTTCTGCCAGTCATTTGCAAGCGCAATTTCAAGCGTTCCAAAGGTATAATCGTAATTCTTTTCTTCGC
>JAZRRB010000051.1:0-7297 GCA_045650385.1 Candidatus Scatosoma sp.
ATTGGCGTGCTCCTTCTTTTCCGTACCAGCAACCGTTTGTACGTTATACGTACCGTTAAACGTCAAGCTCACAGTCGTGCTTGTCTCATAATTGTTGGAAGCAACATAGTACACGGATTTACCCGTATCTCTATATTCAAAACAGCCAATCAATGCATCGCCCGAAGACCCACTTGTACTAGTCAACTTATCATACGAAGAAAGTTTATCGCCGCTAGGGATAGTATCGTACGAATTTCCAATTTGGATAACGCCCACGTTTTTACATTGCATCAATACGTCGTCTACTGCCGCAACATGATGATTGATGGATTTTACCATAGGATAGTATACCGTTTTAAGCCCATAATGGTCCACGCAAGCACTGATACACGTTTCAGCGAATTCAAGAGGTTGCCAATAATTGAACCATTGAATTCCTTTTGCCCCATAAGCAAGCGCTGTGGAAACTTGAATTGCCGTTTGCGCATAAGTGAGCTCTTTACCAGGCGAGTTAAAATAACCCACTTGACAGAATACCCAATAAGGGATATTACCAGCTGCCGCTTGTTTTCTTGCTGCGCCCAAGCTGTAATAATAGTTACCAAACGTAGCTTCCCCGCCTCTAAACGGATAGAAGTCGTAAGAGTATGCCATAGGTTTTACGTTTTCTACGTACTCTTTTACGAAATTCTCCCAGTTTTGCCCCGAATAATTTACGGGAGCAGTAGTAGCAGTACTACCAGCTTCGTAATAAAGCTGTGCAGCTGAAGCGTAACAAGGCAAGTTGTTCACGTGCATATTTTTGGTTTTTCCGTATTTGCTTTCTTTCCACATCGCATTGGCTTCCGCAAAATCAGCAAACGGCTTCCCAGGTTGACCATTGTTCGTTTTACCATAATAATCGCCCGTGCCAGGTTCGTCCATTACAAGCGTACCGCCGTATGCCTTTCTATTCATATACCAACCGTAATACGTTTCCAAGCGCTCAGCTCCATACGTGGTTAAAGTACCCACCGCGGAACTATCTTTTACGTAATATACAATGCCCGTTTTATCTGCATACGTCAAAGCGTCGTTGATATACGATTTTTTCGTAGAATTTTCAGGACCACCTCTTGCATACAAACCGTAAGCAGTATTAAAACCACAATCCGCCATTCTACGATAATTATCAAGCGTAATTTGGTTGGTGCTGAACGTACCAAGCGTGGTTGTCGTATTGGGAGGCGGCGGAGACCATGCGGCAATCGGCATAACCGTTTCGCCCTGCTGATAATGATAATAATACGCGTACCCACCGTTTGTTCTATATGGATCGTCGTTAAGTGCTGCTGGCATATAGATAGATTCATCTTGATCGCCAACGAAATCTTCCCATTTACCTTCAGGCGTTCTATCATCACCCAAATCAGGCGTTTCCGTTTCAAAATCCTCAGTAGTTTTATCAGACGTTCCACCGCTTATAACGCTTTCCGTTTCAAAATCTTCTGTCGTTTTATCGGCGGCACTTCCAACCGTTTCCCCTGTTTCGTAATCGCTGATAGATGTTTGCGAATCACTTACGCCGGCGGAAAGAGACGTTTCATTTCTCTTCAAAAAAGATTCATTTGAACCAGCATTACAGCCAACAATCGAACCGAGCATAGAAATCGTCAAAAGTATAGCACCGATTTTCTTTTTGCTTATACGTGAATTTTGTTCTTTCATGATAATCGCTCCTTTCTTAGAATATTAGCCCTTTAAGCCACCTGCAACCGTGTTTTCCATAATCGTCTTTTGGAAAGCAACGAAGATAGCAATAGTAGGAACAATAGAGATAATCATGACCGCAAACAACTGCGGCATCAAGCTAAGGTCAGCGTCCGCTTTATCAACAAGTCTTTGCAAACCAACTGCCACCGTAGGATGCGCACGCAAGTACATATACGGCGTGAAATAGTCGTTCCAATGGTTAATCGCTGCGATAATACCGATTGCTATCAAGGAAGGTTTTACCTGCGGTAACATAACACGGAAAAATGTTGTATATTCCCCTGCGCCGTCCAACATAGCAGCTTCCGCATATGTTTTAGATATACTCTTGAAAAATCCGTACACCAAAACGAAGTTGAAGCCAAAACCACCACTCGACATAATGATAATACCTATGTACGAATTATACAAGTGCAAGTCAACCATCAATTGATAGGTTGCCGTCAATGTACCAACAGCAGGAATCAACATGGACGAAATTGCAACGGCGTACAAAAGCTTACGACCAGGAAATTCGAATTTCGAAACCACGTAACCAGTAATCGTAGGCATCAAAACGCTAACAACCGTACAGCCAACAACGAGTATAACACTGTTTACGAACATACCGAGTATTTTCGTTCTACCTACTGTAAGCGTAAATGCTTCCGTATAATTTTTCAAATGAAACGATTGGGGAAAGCCCATTGGATTACCACCGAACTCCGCCCCTGTTTTTAATGAGTTTACAATTAACCAAAAAACGGGATACAATAAGCTGATGGAATAAAATGCAAAGATTGCAAACGTTATCCAAAGCACAATTTTTTCCGCTCTTGAATTTTTCATATAAATTTTGCTCCTTTAATCGTATTACTCATCGCCAATTTATTCGGCAACGTTATAAGAATATTTAATTCTCTTTCTTTTTGCGAATAAACCACGCGATAAACCCTACTATAGGCAATCCTGCCATTACCGAAAGCGAACTATCACAGCCACCAGATACTTGACCGCCACTTTCAAGGCCTTCTAAATACTTGTTATAGGCATCCTCTTCAGGTTTTACACTACCCGTAAAAATCTCCTCGTAAGAAGAACCGTCCCCCGAAGGTTTTTGATCCTCTGGTTGATTATCAGGTTGGTTGTCCGGCTGAGAATCGTTATTATCCCCACCTTCATTAGGCGTATCGATATCTTCTTCAAAAGGATTTTCTTTTTCTTCAAAATCTTCACGTCCGTCGGGATTATCGGAGTTTTCAGGATTTTCGGGATTTTCGGGATTTTCGGGGTTTTCGGGATTTTCAGGATTTTCAGGTTTTTCTATATCAGGATCAAATTCTTCTTTAACATCAAGATAAAGAGAAACTGTACCACCCGCCGTTTCCAATACAAATTCGTGTTTACCCAATTCGAGCAATGCAACGTACTTACCAAGCAACGTCAATTTGTTGTTTTCAAAGGTATAAGCCGAATCGTTAAGTCCGTAATCCGCACCTTTTCTTTGAATTGCAATAACGTCCAAGCCTTTCGTATTAACGTTGAACGAAACGTCCGTTGTTTCGCCATACTTAATGGCTTTTTCGTTTTCCGCGCAAGTAGGCACGGAGAGATTTCCCGAAACGTTAATTTGTAAGACAACGTCACCACCCGCCGTGGAAACAGTAAATTCCTGTAAGCCTTGCGCCAACGTAGAAAGATATTCTTTCTTAAACGTCAACAAACCACTTTCAACGTCAAACGTGTATGCTTCGCTGTTAAGCGATTTCTCCGCACCTTTACGTACAATTTGAATCAAATCCAATTCGAACGTATAAACGGTAAATTCAACGTCTTTTGAACTGCTGAGCGTATAGCTCTTGAGCGTTTCTTCTGCTATAGGTGGAATAACTTCCTTGATTTCAACCTTGACCTTTGTGAAACCACCTTTGGTGTAAACGTAGAATTCATAAGCCTCCGTAGAAGCCGCCAACGTTGCAAGATATTCCTTCTTAATCGTCAATACACCGTCTTGGTATGTATACGCATCACTGTTAAGTGCATTCGAAACACCGCCACGGAGAATTGTCGTGATTGCCAGTTTACCCGTATTAAGATTAAACTGCGCATCTTTTTCGTCGTTCTTGTACATCGAAACGGTGTTCTCCCCTTCAACTGTAGGTTCTACCGATTCCATAACTTTTACAAAAACGCTGACGTTGCCTTTCTCCGTAGAAATAATAAATTCATTATCACCAACAGGCAAGAGTGCCATAAAATCCGCTTTGAACACAATCTTCTTGTTGCCTTCGACATCAGTCAAGGTATAAGCTTCTAATTTAACATTTTCAGCACCCAGCTTTACACTGATAATTTCATTGCCCTTCGTATCAATGATAAAGCTTTCTTCTTGGACATCCTCAACCAAATGTTCGATAGAATTTTCGCCTACGACTTCGGGAAGCTTACTGGTATCACCAGCACCACCGCCTCCTGTAGCAGGAGTACCATTTTTAACACTAACAATGATACTGCATTCTATCGTATAAACACCTTTATCGCCAAGCGGATATACCCAGCCGCCAAGCACCAAATCATTGACTGTAATAAGATAATTAAGCGTATACGTACCGTCAATTTCAGGGGCCAAATATTCCCATGCGCCCGTTCTTCCGTGTACGTAGAATCCTTCCGTTAACGTATCGAACGTGAAGGATTTATTTGTCAGGTCGATACCCATTGCCCCTGCTTTTTCTTGAATCAACGTAAGCAAATTACCTGTTTGCGTTGAGCTTGCATTACATTCTAACGCACTATTTGCAAGGGTTATCTTCTTTACTTCATAATTCGCAAACTCATTGGAATTGATAAGTACGAGATTGTCAATGTGAAGCGTTGAACCATCACAAGCCGTAATAGCAATTTTACCTTTTGTATTTACGCCCGTGCAAAGGGTTTTTGTGATTATCTCGCCATCAATTATAAGAGTCAAATCAATTTGACCGTCTTGTGCAACAATTTTAACGTGCGTTGCAGGAACAGACGTATCTTTTTCCTCAAATAAACCTGACGTATATGCAGCAAAGTCAAGATTATATCCAAAAACTGCACCCCATTGATTGATAACAATTGATTTTTGCTTGTCAACCGCAAAGTTGCTTGTGTCAGTGATACCAATCGACGCCAAAGGAATCCACGCACTCGTCGTTCTTGAAGGAACTTTCAAATCATATTCTAAAACGAAATTATCATACTCGTTCTTCGAAACCAGCGTTCCGTTGTTTTTAAACTCCATTACGCCTTCCTTAACTTGCATCGAATCGTAATTGGAAACATCCCAACCCTTTAACGAAGGATCTGTAAATTGCGTATATACCGTCGTACTATCTGTATCATCAGAGCCGTCGTCAATCAAAACCGCACGAAGATTATCAAAATAAATCGTATTGTTTGCGTGTTCAGTCATACAAACAACCGTAAACGTGTTTCCTTTTAACATCCCGTTAAAGGTTACGGCGTCTAAAATCCACGTACCGCTTTGCTTATTATCTGTATGAAGGACGCCACCATAAGATAATGACAACGTTCCATTTTTTACATAGTAATCGAACGCAACGGCATTGTATCCCGTCATATTGAGACTATCCAAAGTTATATGCAATTCAAACCATTGCGCGTTTGTTTTAAGCTCGTTAGAGTTCAAACCTTCCGTTACGTGTTGCGTAGAAGTGCTAACGCTTGCCGCCCCCGTTACACCTGTCTTAATAACAGATCTTTCAAACGATTGCAATAAACCATGTGTCATAGGCGTTGTTGGTATATCACCAGAATCACCGCTTTCTCCACCGCCACTCGCGGGATTAATACCCATGATATTATCAAAATACAATACCGTGTTGTCTGCATATACAGCTAAGAAGAATTGACCGCCCTCGAATTGAAGCGGAGAGTTCGGATTACTTTCACGTGCCAGCTTACTTTCGGCAAGTTGCGCCTCAATCGTTTCCATGGGAATCGTTACTTGGTTCCAGCCAGGTTGTAACGTTGCACCCAACGTATGATACAAGTAAAGGTCAACCGCTGTGCCAGGGTTATAAATTTCCAAATACAATCCATCGTACGCCAAGAATTGTGCTTCCGTCAATGAAGCAGCTCCTACGGAATAATCCACCAACAACGGTGTCATATAATGGCCGTTATTCAGCGTAAGTTTATATGATCCCGTACCTTCTGATTTTATTTCGGTGGACGATTCTCTTGTACCGTTCGTACCAAACCAATATGCTTCCTCGCCCTCACAGTTATTCAAAAGTGTACCGTTCACCGTCGTGGCAGGCGCAGAAGGAATTGTGGTTGCGTTCGGGTTTGTGTGTTTTGCAAGCCAAGTAACCTCACTAGGCGTACCGCTACCAACAGCAAATTCACTCGCTTTACCGACTTTCAATGAAGAATAAGACATCGAAATCGAATCCGCCCCCAAAGACACCCAACCGATATAACCGTTTCTATCCGTTGCTGTATTGTTAAGCGATTGTGCTGTTATGTTCGAGGATATCCCTGCAGTTGTTGTACCAAGGATATATCCTTTACGTACGCCGTCCACATAAATATCCGTACCACCATCCGCGTGTACGTAATAGGTTAATGTACCGCTGGGCGCAGGCAAGTTAATCCAACCAGCACCGGAATTAGCATCGCCAAATTCCTGTGCATTCGTCCATGTGTAAACACTATCAGTTGGACCATACATAATAAAGTTGCCTTGATTGGTAGAATGTTTATTTTGGCTCGATTTCAATGCATCTACCGTATCCGCACCGTAAACAAAGGACAAACTATCGTTGCCTGCTGTGCCACTCCAAACACTATTCGTCTCAAACGTAGTTTCAAACACCAAAACTTCATTATCAGCAAAAGAATAAGACGCATCCGTCGCGATATAATTGTCTTTTGCAAAGGTTGGAATAGAAGCCGTAGTGCCCGACCACGTTACTGTTGAATTCGTAGTAAAATTGCCAAGCGTTGTGCTGTCTGTGGAGCCGCTATTATTTGAGCCAGTAAGCGTTACATTGTCGATATAAAATTCCGCTGATGTGTTGGTGGCCTGAACTACAAACTTAATATAGTTAGGCGAACCACTAATATATGCATCTTGATTAGCCGTCAAAGTGCTAATCGGAAACGTAATCGTTTTTGCCGCACCAGCCGTCGACGAGCCAACCAGCGTATCAGCAATATGCCAATTTAACTGTTGCTCAGCATAAACATCAAAAGATATAGACGTATAAGATTGCAACTGTTCATAAGAATACGTTCCTACCGAAAGATTAACGTTAAACCATTGCGTTGCTGACGTTAAATATAACGAAGTATCCCCTTCACTTTTCCAATTGGTAGATGTAACACCATTTACAGTTTTTGCAGGAGTTGCAGTATCAATAGTAACGGCATCCGTCGTATTGGCGCATGAATTTATAACCATCGTTGCCGCCGATGCTTTTTCAGGAGTTTTTGCAAGCGCAACACCTGCGCCAACGGTTGCAACCATTGCAACCGCCAACGTGGCAAATAACTTTTTCATAAAGCTTTTTCTCATTCTTTTTCT
>JAZRRB010000052.1:0-4484 GCA_045650385.1 Candidatus Scatosoma sp.
TACGCAAACGCATAGTCCCCTATACTCCTTACATTGCTGGGAATTATAATATTCGTTAAGTCATTACAATTAGAGAACGCACTCTCCCCAATTGTCGTCACACCGCATCCTATTTCTACGCTCATTAAACTGGTGCAGGAAAAGAATGCAGACGAGCCAATCATTCTTACACTGTCGGGAAGTACTAAACTCGTCAAATTATTACACTCATAAAATGCTTGTTCTCCAATTATTTCTAAACCTTCATTAATTATAACACCTGTTAAGTTTTCACAATAATCAAATGCAGCATCAGCAACAAGCCTCGTACCATCCTTGAATATATATTCCCCAGATACGCCACTTTTTGCGCTTATTAAACATCCTCCTATGTAAAGCACCCCATTCATCCAATTATCTTCATTATTGGAGTATGCCGTATTAGAGAAGGCAGAAAAGCCAACACTCTTTACACTATCAGGAATTATTACACTCGTTATTTCTTCACAACCATAGAACGCATATTGATTAATCTTTGTGATATACGTAGGCAATGTTAAATCCGCTTCTTCCCCCTCATATCTTACCAATATTTTCTCTTCACCTTCTGTATATACGATGTATCCGCCGTCATTAGTAAATTTGTTTGTATACGTATCCGTACTATTATACACCACCAACGCATAATACCCTATATACCCGTTGGACGCTGCCCCTTTCTCCACGGTAATATACGGCGATTTATTTACCACCTCAACAAGTTTATAACAACTAGAAAACGCATCATCTCCAATACTTCTTACACTGCTGGGGATTATTATATTCGTTAAATTTTGACAACCAGAGAATGCACTCGAATAAATCCACCACACCCCATCACCAAGCACCACGTTTGTTAAACGGTCACATCCTGCAAACGCGCTAGTCTCAATCATTTCTACACCGTTGGGTAGTGTTATACTCGTTAAACTTTTACAATGAGAAAAAGCATATTTTCCAATTCTTGTTACACCTTCAGTCATTGTTATTTTTATTAAATTCATACACCCATAAAACGCATGATTTCCAATTGTTTCTACACTCTCAGGAATCGTTATATTAGTCAAACGATAACAATTAGAAAACGCTTCCACCCCAATTTCGGTTACCGGCAAATTATTATAGTTTGCAGGAATATATACTTCTTCAGCCTCTCCCGTATAATCAACCACGAAATATTCCTCTCCATTATCCGCCAGCCTAAACACCAACCCTTTGGTATAATCCAACGCCGTATTTCTATCTATAACAGTACTCGTCTTTCCACAACCATAATCGCAGTTCGCAGTTTTCGTACCGTCTTGCCCATATTCCGCGTCATTATTGGACACATAATTTGTAAAGCTATGCCCATGTGCCGAACCTTCGTCCACCACAGTATCCTTTTCACCACAGCCGTTATCGCAATACGCCGTCTTCGTACCGTCCTCTTCACACAATGCGTCATTATTGGACACATAATTTGTAAAGCTATGCCCATGCGCCGAACCTTCGTCCGTTACTGTGTTCTCTTCACCACAGCCATTATCGCAATACGCCGTCTTCGTACCGTCTTCTTCGCATTCCGCATCATTATTGGAAACATAGTTTGTAAAACTATGTTCAAGCGCACTACCCACGTCCGTTACCGTATCCTTTTCACCGCAGCCGTAATCGCAATACGCCGTCTTCGTGCCGTCTTCTTCGCATTTTGCATCGTTATTGGATACGTAGTTTGTAAAGCTGCAATCCACCAACGCAATCATATCCGTTTCCGTCTTTTGACAAATCGTACACTTATGCGCGCGCAAACCTTCTTTTTCACACGTAGGTTCGTGATAAACAACCCAATCCGTCCACTCATGATTGCAAACGTCTTGTACTTTGCCAACGTTTACAGGCGTATCGGGTGCATCACTATACGTAACCCAAAGATATCCGTCAATAATTTCCGTCTTGATAATACCTCTGCCGTCTTCTCCTTTATCGCCTTGGTCGCCCTTGTCGCCTTGGTCACCTTTTTCACCTTTTTCACCTTGCGCGCCTTTATCGCCTTTTTCGCCTTGTGCGCCTTTATCGCCTTTTTCGCCTTGTGCGCCTTTATCGCCTTTTTCGCCTTGGTCGCCCTTTTCGCCTTTAATACTTGCAAGCCAAGCCTCATAGGAAAGTACTTCTTCCCCCTCTGCCTCTGCGTGTATCACATATTGCGCGTATACCTGTTCCATTTCCGATTGTTCACCCGTGGGTTCGTCATCTCCACAGCCAACAAAGCCAACCGTCGCAAACGATAACATAAGCGACGCCAATCCTAAAAGCCATTTCTTTTTCATATATGTACTCCCCTTTTTTGATATTCAAAAAATGCGTAAAACGGCTCGAGCTTCCCCAAACCGTTTTCTTCAAAATATTTTATGCCAACGCTTCTACGAAACGTTTAATTCTTGCCAAGCCCTCTTCGATATCCGCTTCGCTCAAAGCATACGAAAGTCTTACACAGTCGTCCGCGCCGAACGAAATACCGGGGATTGTCGCAACCTTTTCCGCATCCAAAAGTGCGTCCGCAAACGCAATCGAACCGTCAATCACTTTGCCGTTATATTTCTTGCCGTACAAACCGCCCGTAACAAGCATTACGTAGAACGCGCCGTCAGGTTCTACCGAAGCAACGCCGTCAATATCGGCAATCAAGTCTAAGAGTTTTGCTCTTCTCTTATCGAACACGTCCACCATTTCTTGAATTTCTTCTTCGGAAGAAGCAAGCGCCTCAATCGTTGCGTATTGAGAAATGGAGCAAGCGTTAGAGGTTGCATGGCTTTGGAAGGAATCGATTGCCTTGGCAATATCCTTAGGCGCGGCAAGATAACCCACACGCCAGCCCGTCATCGCGTACGTTTTGGAAACGCCGTTGATAACGATGGTCAAATCCTTCATTTTTTCGCTGCATTTTGCAATCGAGAAAGCTTTTACGCCGTTATAGCAAAGCTTTTCGTAAATCTCGTCCGAAAGCACGAAAATTTCCGCTTCTTCGCAAACTTTTGCAATCGCGCGCACCTCTTCTTCCGTATATACCGCACCCGTGGGGTTGGACGGAGAATTGAAAATAAGCATCTTCGTCTTGGGAGTAATCGCCGCTTTCAATTCCTCAGCCGAGAATTTGAATTTGTTCTCCTTTTTGCATTGTAAGTACACAGGCGTAGCACCGCACACCTTTACTACTTCGGGATATGTAAGCCAATAAGGCGCAGGGATAATTACCTCGTCCCCCTCTTCCAAAACTGCATAACAAGCGTTGAAAATGGAGTGCTTTGCACCGTTGGAAACGATGATTTGCGACGGCTCGTAAGAAAGTCCGTTATCCTTTTGGAATTTCTCGCAAATCGCTTTACGCAAGGGCAATAAACCCGACGAGGGCGTGTATTTCGTATGCCCGTTGTCAAGCGCCACTTTTGCCGCGTTGATGATATGTTCGGGCGTGTTAAAATCGGGTTCGCCTACGCCGAACGAAACAACACTTTCCCCAGCCGCTTTCATCGCCTTTGCCTTAGCGGAAATCGCGAGCGTGAGCGACGGCGAAAGAGTAGTCATTCTGTTTGCAATTCTGTTTTTCATAAGTATTTTTCTCCGTAATTTGTATTCACGATACTATTCTACTCTCTTTTTCAAAATAAAGCAACTTATATACTATCCTTTTTCGAAAATTCTTCAAAAATAATCGAAAAATTTTGAGAAAGTAGCCTTTATTATTCGTTTTGTCGATTGATTTAATCAAGGAAAAACAGCCACCACTTTTGCGCTTGTCGCAAAAACTTCACTGCAAAGCAATTTCATTACGCCGTAGGCGTAACTTCACTTTGCCTGCGGCAAAACTTCACTGAAAAAGGGAAGACGCTTGCCTTCCCCTTTTTATTAAATCTCCACGTCGCCGTCGCTACAAACCACTTTCGTCGCAGGCACGTAATTCCAATCTTCATCCATTCTGATTGCTTTCCACTGTTCTTTCGTACCGTCAAACGTAATACTCGCTAATTTTCTACAATATTCGAACGCAGACCTGCCGATACTTGTTACACTGTCGGGGATTTCTATACTCGTTAATCCTCTACAATAAGCGAACGCATAAGAGCCAATACTTTCTACACCGTCGGGGATGACTATACTCGTTAATCCGCTACAACCAGCGAACGCATAAAAGCAAATAATCGTTACACTGTCAGGAATTTCTATACTCGTTAATCCGCTACAATTATAGAACGCATAATCGCCAATAATCGTTACACCGCCCCCGATTTCTATACTCGTTAATCCGCTACAATTTTCGAACGCAAAATCACCGATACTTGTTACACTGTCAGGAATTTCTATACTCGTTAATCCACTACAATCATAGAAAGCACTACTACCGATAAATTTACATTTTTCATTGACGTTTGCCGAAGTAATATACGTACTTTCCGCCAAATACAAATACGGGTTATTTTCGTTACCCA
>JAZRRB010000053.1:0-1980 GCA_045650385.1 Candidatus Scatosoma sp.
TAGACTTGTGGAAGAAGAAAAGGCGGAAGAAGAATTAACGTCGGACGTAGATAAATATCATCTTTGTAACACTTACAGAGATGAGCTCGAACGTGTTCTTGCAGGGAAAACGCAAACAGTTTTTCTCGGGAATCCAGCAAATTATTTGATGATTTCAAAGGAAGATATGGTTCGTAGGACAATGTCGCGTGATTTGATTTCGGCTTTATATAAGCGCGGTAGATTGCTGTCTAAGCGTTATACGATTATCGATTTGTGTGACGGTAATTGTTCTCTTGAATGCCTGGAAAATTTTTATAGAGTGAATGAGGGAGCGACCTTGCTTTTTAAGGTATCTGTGGAAAACTTTGGGGAAGGTGAGCATGCTCGCGGGGTTGTGGACATGAAAAAGGTTTGCGATGTTGTCCGCAAAAAGGGCTCGAAAGTGTTGACCATTTTTTCGATGGATACACCGTCGGATAAAAACCGTGCCAAGCTTGAAAATTACATGATGGGTGTTCCTTTAATTGCTTTTTGCGACAACCTTTATAAAAAGGACGCTGCGTGCACAGAGCTTTTGAAGATGGCGGCGGCGGAAGATTTTGCTTTTTCTAATGAACTGCTTGAAAGGGTGAAAAAATCGGGGCGTAGCTATACCTATGGGGAGCTTGCTAACTTGTATAACGAATGGCGCGCGGAATATATGAGCACGGAAGTTTTCCCGGAATATCGTCAATTCGTGACTGGGAGCAATTTGAAGGGCGAACAAGAAGCAAATGCTTCGGACGCCTATACGCGCCTTATGGAAATGATAGGGCTTACGCAGGCAAAGAAAGTGATTGATGGTGCTATCAATTATTTTAAGTTACAACAAGAATTTCGCAACCGCGGGATTGAGTTTAGCCGTCCAGCAATGCATATGTGTTTTACGGGTAGTCCTGGTACGGCGAAGACGACGGTTGCAAGGTTGGTTGCGGAAATTTTGAAAGATGAGGGCATTTTAAGCGAAGGCAAGTGCATTGAAGTAGGTAGAAGCCAGCTTGTGGGGAAATTCGTTGGACAAACTGCGCCACAGGTTTATGAAATGTTTAACGAGGCCAAAGGCTCGGTGTTGTTTATTGACGAAGCGTATTCGCTTGTGGAAGATAAAAAGGGTTTATATGGCACGGAAGCTATCAATACCATCGTGCAAGAAATGGAAAACCGCAGGGAAGATACCGTCGTTATCTTGGCTGGTTATCCCGAACAAATGAACGAACTTTTGGAGTGGAATCCCGGTATGAAATCGCGTATTGCATTCCACGTTTCCTTTGATGATTACACGGAAAATGAACTTCTTGATATTACGAAATTGCTTGCAAAAGAGCGCGGTATGTTGCTTGATAAGGGAGCGGAAGAAAAATTGCTTGGTATTTATGCGGAAGCACGCCTGGATAAAGGATTTGGCAACGGTCGTTTTTCGCGCAATATGCTTGAAATGGCAAAATTTAATCAAGCAAACCGTCTTATGAAAGAGAAATTGCAATTTGTATCTGATGAGGAAATGCGTACGCTTACGGCGGAAGATTTCGATTATCAGCCCCAAAAGAAGGAAGACGGTTTTCATTTTGGGTTTTGCGCATGACAGCTTGCGTATGATTGAGGAGAGGTAGTAAATATGTATTCGTTAGATAGGTTTTTAAAAGCGCAGGAAAAGAGTTATGAGGTTGCCTTACAAGAGCTTACAAATGGGAAGAAATGTGAACATTGGATGTGGTATATCTTTCCGCAGCTAAGGGCGTTAGGGCGTAGCGAAATGGCGGTGTTTTATGGGATTGCGGATGCGGATGAAGCGAAAAGTTATCTCGCTCACCCCATTTTGAAAGCGCGCTTGGTGGCTTGTTGTGAAGCGATTCTCTTGCATAAGGATAGGTCGGCGTTGGGGATTTTAGGGGACATTGACATGATGAAGTTGAAGTCTTCCATGACGTTATTTGCTTTGGCTTGAAGTCGGAGGCCAAG
>JAZRRB010000054.1:0-1896 GCA_045650385.1 Candidatus Scatosoma sp.
CCAGCGATGCCGTTTCTCATACCGTACACCTTGTTTGCACCTGCACGGATTGCGCCTTCAAATGCCCCTGCAAGGCTTGCGTTGATAACCGAAGTAGGTCCGCCCGATTGCCCGATTACTACGTTCATAGCTTATCCTCCCAAAATGAATATACTTCTTGCCATTTATTGTATCATATCTTGGTCAAATTTGCAAGTATCTACGCAAATTTTCCTATAAGGAAAAAATCCTTTTTTATTCCTTTTTTTCGTCCGTTTTTCCACCTTTGCAATAGAACGGACTTTTTTCCTGAAAATTACCCCCGTTTTTACCACAAATATACGCGTTCGGCATACCCATGGTCGAGTTTAAGTCTCTAAAAGGACATACCCCCCCTCTTTTTATCCATACTTTCGCCGCCTCTCCCCTTCCCGAATTTTTATAGAAAAAACTTTCTTTGAATTTTGTTAATTAACTTACTCAAAGTGTTGACAATCCCATTATAAAGTATTATAATGAACCTATATCTAATGTTAAAGGATTTACGAATGATGAAAGAATTTTTTGGGATAGGCGGTTTCCAACGCACCCCTGAAGGGGCTTGGTCTTGGCAACACCTGTTGTTTGTGTCACTCATGCTCATCGCCATGGTTGCCCTTGCCATTTTCCTTGGCAGGAAAAACCGCAACAAAGATCTTACCACTAAAAATAAGGTACTTATCTGGGCGGCAATCTTAATCGATGCGTTCGAGTTGGTCAAGATCGGTGTTACCTGTTACGAAGACGGCTTTGAGGCTATGCGAAGATTGTTACCCCTTTTCCTTTGCAGTATCCAGTTGATTGCGATCCCGATGGCGGCGTTTTGTAAAGGCAGATTGAAAGAGGCATCCCTCGATTTCGTATTGACCTTCGGTATCTTGGGTGCAGTATTCGGTACGGTCGGCGCAACGCAAAACTACAGCGCATACCCCGTCCTTTCCATGCCCAACGTTTTCTCCGCAATCACCCATTGCATTTCCGGTTTCGCATCTCTCTACATCATCATTTCCGGTATGGAAAGCATGAAGAAAGAAAACCTTTGGATTACCTTAGCAATCTTAGGCGGCTTTACCTTGGCGGCATTGATCGCAAACCTGACCCTCGATTATAACTACATGTTCTTGATGAACCACGACGGTACCCCCTACGTAATCTTCTGGAATATGGTTGGTGGCAACCGAGTATTGTACGCAATTACCGTTGTTCTTATCTTTGTAATCTACATTTTGTTGTACTACCACATTTACCACTGGATCAAAAATAGAAAAGCAAAAACGGTTGCAAACGAACAAATCATCACCGAATAAATATCTCAATCAAGTAAACTAAAAAAGCAGGACAAATCGTCCTGCTTTTTCTTATTGTTTATAAATCAATAGGTGTCAAAGTTCAAGGTGTTCAAAACTTTACCGTCAGCGGTACGAACAGCCAACGCACAGCCTGCCCAGAAGGTCTTATCATTCCAGTTGCAAGCCGCAACTTCCAACGTGATTTCTTTACCGCTGAATTGTTTCAAGAACGCATATTGATTTGCGCTGGAACAATACAAGGTAATCTTTTGACCATCCGACGTGAAGCTAATGCTGGTATAGTATGCCGTTTCCGTTACTTCCACTTTACCCGTCAAAACGAATACCGTCGTAGAGTAGTCCACCGTCACATCCAACGCACGGAAATCTTGACCCGTTGCTTGTACGAACTTCGCCGTCGAATATTCGTGGTTGCCGTAGTAGTTTACCAAGATTTTCGCATCCACAATACTCGTTTGACCGTGCGTCGTGTAGCTGTCATCCTTGATATAGCGTTCGCGCGTACCCTTCAATACGATTTCGTGACCGATTTCAAGACCTACAAATTCCGCGGTATCGTTTACCAAAA
>JAZRRB010000055.1:0-1509 GCA_045650385.1 Candidatus Scatosoma sp.
GCAACGGATATCGAGCGCGCAATGAGCCGTTATCGTTACATAAACTCTACCGAAATATACTTGCCTATCTATACGGAAAAGGGCGGCACGGAATTTAATTACGGTATCCATAACGTGTACAACTACGTTCACCCTGATTCCCAGGAAGGTTGGTGGAGAAGTACGTGGCTTAGCGACGCAGCACCTCAAAATGAGTCCGCATTCCAAGAATTGTGCTACACGGCACACGGCAACGAAGAGGATTTGACGGCATTGGTCGAAGCTTGTGCGGATAAGATTATTTATTCCCTGACTTTGGATAAATGGAAGGATAGAAAATACGTAGGCTTTACCATCATGGACGGCGGCTACCAATGCACTTGCGCAGCCTGTGAAGAGGCTTGTGAACAAGACGGCGGCTCGTATGCGGGTGCAATCATCCGAGTGTCCAACCGTATCATGGAAATCGTTAAGGAATGGATGGCAAACAACGGTCAAGCGGACAGAGAATTGTCATTGTACTTCTTTGCTTACGGTACCACGGAAAAAGCTCCTGTATACTTTGACGAAGAAAAGAACTGCTACGTGCCTGCAAACGACAGCGTAAAATGCAAAGATGACGTTTACGTATATATTTGTACGCACAACGATTCTCGCTCGATGTACTGGGGAGAAGGCGAAAATAAGCAGGATATTGAAGAAATCGTCAAGTGGGGCGCGGTTGCAGACCATATGTTCAACTGGTTCTACCAACAAAGATACGTTTTATATTCGGCGTACTTTGACACTTTCTCGATGATGAATAACGATATGTATTCGTATGCATTGCAAAACGGCGCGTTCTATGCCGTCAACCAAGGCGACTATCGCGGCGAAACGGTAACGGGTTACGGTATATTAAACGAATACGTATATTCGAAATTGATGTGGGACAGCACTTTGGATATGGAAGAACTTTGCAAGAAGTTCTTTAAGGCAATGTACAAAGATGCAGCAGACACGATGTGGGAAATTTTCGTGAGCGAGCGTGAGTACAGTATGACGGTATCCCAAGACATCACGGTGGGCGAATACAATTACAATAGACCCGACAAGGCGTCGTTGTATCCGTATAAAGCACGCTTACTTCCCTTGATTGAGAAATACGAAAAAGCACTTTCGGAAATCGAAGTATTAAAGAAAACGAGCCCTGCGGAATACGAGCTTGTAAGACAAAGAATCAACACCGAATACGTAGCACCGCTGTATTTGACGCTTAGATTTTACGGCAGTAAAGAGGTAAGACCTTTCAGTAATGCTAAAAAACTTGAATACAAAGCAAAATTGCAAGCGATAGCAGAAGATATGTATTTCTTGTGCTATGAAGCCAACCCTATCGGTCCTAACATGCTTGATTTTGCGAACGGTATTTAGTAATAGGAGCGGGAAATGAAGAAATTTACTAAAAAAATATTAGTTATTTTATCCTGTTGTTTACTGAGTTGCAGCGCCTTTGTTTTTGCGACGGGTTGCTTTGAATTTCCAATTGGA
>JAZRRB010000056.1:0-3470 GCA_045650385.1 Candidatus Scatosoma sp.
TGCCCTTGACGTCGCCGATAATGCTCATAACCTCCATTACGTTCGCTTTGGGACGGCGTTTGTCGATAATCGCAAGAGGCACGCCGAACTTTTCCGCAACCTTTCTCGAACGTTTTACGCTACCCAAGTCGGGTGCGACAACAACGTCGATATTGTTTTGCTTTGCAAAATAATTATAAAGGGTAGGTCCGCCAAGGAGGTTATCCACGGGGATATCGAAGAACCCTTGAATTTGGTCCGCGTGCAAATCCATCGTCAAAACGCGGTCAGCACCTGCTTGCGTAAGCAAGTTTGCGACAAGTTTCGCCGTGATGGGATCGCGCGAACGCGCTTTTCTGTCTTGGCGAGCATACCCAAAATAAGGGATAACCGCCGTAACACGCCCAGCCGACGCACGTTTTACTGCGTCGATCATGATGAGCAATTCCATAAGATTATCGTTTACAGGAGAGCAAGTAGACTGAATAATGAATACGTCTCTACCGCGAACGGTTTCTTTGATGTGTACGTTAATTTCTCCGTCGGAGAACGTGTTTACTTCCACTTCGCCAAGCTCGGTATTGAGCTTTTTCGCAATTGCTTTAGCTAAGTCGGGATTAGAGTTACCGCAAAACAGCTTAATTTCGTTGCCGTGAGTTATCATATGTAACCTTCCTTTTATTTTTACCGAACGCCACCGCTTTTCCACGGCAAACGTTTCGGCTTTTTCACGTAGTAATACACCTTTTTCCCACGCCGCGCAAAGCGCGCGCATTTCCTTACCGTATATTATAATACACTTTTCTAAAAATTAAGTCAAGAGAATAATCAATATTTTTTATTTCTTTTTTCTCAATTTTCCCCAGCGGATTTTTCCTCTTCCGCTTTTTTACGTTCCTTTTCTTCCTTTTGTTTTTGTCGCATACCCGAGAAAAAAGAGGTTAGAAGCGCCGAACATTTCTCTTCCGACACGCCCCCGATTACTTCCGTTTTATGATTGAGCAAATTCGCTTCCGCAAGCGCTAAGGTAAGCGAACGCCCTTTTTGTTCGTACGCGCCAAAATAAACTTTATCCACACGAGCGTTCAAACACGCGCCCATGCACATAGGACAAGGCTCTAACGTCACGTACAGTTCGCACCCCTCGGGAAGCCGCCAAGAGTGGAATTTTTTACACGCTCTATCAATCGCCATCATTTCCGCATGGGCGGAGGCAAGCTGCAATTTCGCACGGCGATTATAACCGCTTGCCACTACTTTATCTTCGTAAACGATTACCGCGCCGATGGGCACTTCCCCTTGGGCAAGTCCGCGTTTCGCCGCCTTTATCGCTTCGCGCATGAATTTTTCCTCTCTTGTCAACTTTTTCATAGTAGCCGTAAATATCCCTTCGTTAAATCGTCAAGCGATTTTTCGTTTTTTTCAATAATATCTTTTAACCCCTCGTTCCCAATAGGGTGCTTTAAGCAATCTTGCCCCGTTTCCACCGTAAAAGCAGGTATTTTGAAACGTTGTATACACCAATCTTTATATCCGCCCACGCTGCCTTGCGCCTCGCAAATAGGATACCCCGTGGACGCAGACAACACCTCTGCCAACCGTTTATCTCGGGGGCAGGTACGCGTTGATTGATAAAAACGCCAATATATTTCTTCCCCTTTCGTATGATAGCTCACCGTGAAATTCGGCTTAATTTTTTCCGTAAATTTTTTCAAGGCGTACGTTTCCGGTTCGGAAAACGGTTTTTCACCAATATAATTTTCCGCGCCGGCAATATGGACGTTTTTTATTCCTTTTCCCCAATGCGCAGGGAAATTCACGTTTAAGTCCACACCCCGTCCGTTCGCTTTCCACTGCGAAAAATCTTCCTTTCCGCCATGGAGCCGTTTTAACGTTTCCCTATCCTTTTCATCCGCTACGCTATCCAATCCAATTTGCGATAATAGCGCACCATCCGGGTTTACAAGCGGTATCAACCAAAAACTGCCGGTCTCTACCCCGTATACGTAGTGGCTAAGCGCAAGTTTTGCCGTGATATATTCCCTGCCGTGTATCGCGTACTGTGCTATCCCCACAGGCGCGCCTTCGCCTATTTTTACCGCGTAGATATTCCGTCCAAACAGGCTTTTGCCTATCACCGCTTTTTCCGTTTTTATGCTTTCGTAAAAGGCAGTTATTTCCTCATAAATATCCATGCGTACAGTATACGCAAGCAAGCAAAAAAACGTTACTTATGGTACGCCGAACCGCTATTAATCATAAACGCACGGTATACTTGTTCCGCTAAAATTACGCGCATGAGTTGGTGCGGAAAGGTCATATCCGAAAAAGAAATCATACAATCCGCCGCCCGTTTCACGTCGTTTGAAAGTCCGCAAGAAGAACCGATAACAAAGGAAATTTCCTTACCCGTATCGCACAGTTTTTGCAATTTTTTCGCGAGCGTTTCGCTGGAATATTTTTCGCCCTCGATAGCTAGAGCTATCGTATACCCTCTTACGGCGCGCAAAATATCCGCCGTTTCCGCCTCGGGCGATACGCCCTCGGCAAGTTCTTTTATCTCCACTTTCGCAAAGCGAGAAAGGCGTTTCACGTATTCCGCTACCGCCTCCCGATAAAAACTCTCTTTAATTTTTCCCACGACGACAAAATTGATTTTTTGCACGGTTTACCTCACAAAAACAAGCCCGTTAACCAAGTAATTGCGCAAACGGCGATACCTACGGACGCGAAAATAAAGAAATTTTTCCGTTCTTTTTTCTTTTCTTCTCTATCCGTTTCTTCCTCTTCCTTTTTATCAAAAAAGAACAAATACGCAAGGGTTGCCACAAGGCAAAGCCCCGACACAATCATCATCGGTATAAACACCGATATAGGAAACGCCGTCACACCGCATTTATTCAAAATGAGGATAAACGCATTATTCAAAAAATGCGCCAAAACGGTGGGCAATATGCTCCCTGCGCGAAGGGCAAGCAACGCATACGCAAAACCGCAACAAAATTGATACGCCGTTTGTACGGGGTTTTGATGATACAACGAGAACAAGCCGCCGCAAACGAGCGCGCAAATCAGCGTGGAAAAACCGCCTTTTAAGCCGTCTAAAATAACGCCGCGGAATAAAATTTCTTCCGCAATCGGCGCCATAATCGCCACCACGAAAAATACACCGACAAACCCGAACCCGTCCATACTGGGCAAAACGACGCTATCCGCCACGTAGCCAAGTTTTCCCAAGGCGCTTACAAACAGCGTGTTCAATTCGCTAAGCGAAAGCAAACCGATTTGCAAAGCTACTGCCAAAAGAAAATACTTATAATGGCATTTTTGTTTCTCCGCCGCCGCTTTGATTGGCGTTTTCGTATAGCGCAAATAATACCATGCAATCAGCACGGAAGCTACGGGGGGCAGGATATAACAAAGATATAAATACCACTGCGTATTTTGATAGCCCTCTTTCATCAAACCAAAAATCGCCAAGACGAGCATGA
>JAZRRB010000057.1:0-6607 GCA_045650385.1 Candidatus Scatosoma sp.
GCCGCAGGGATTACGCCCGAAGATATTCAAAGCTTGGACGATTTAAAGAAATTGCCGTTCACGACCAAGCAAGACATGCGCGATACCTATCCGTTCGGCTTGTTTGCCGTGCCGCAAGAGGAAATCGTGCGTATTCACGCAAGTTCGGGTACGACGGGAAAACCGACGGTGGTTGGATATACGCGCGGCGATTTGGAAACGTGGACGGACTGCGTTTCCCGTATTGCTTGTATGGGCGGCGCAAGTGAAAAAGACGTGGCGCAAATTTGTTTTGGTTACGGTATGTTCACGGGTGCGCTCGGCTTGCACTACGGCTTGGAAAAAATCGGTGCGGCAATCGTGCCCTCGTCGACGGGGAACTCGGAAAAACAACTGATGTATATGCAAGATTTTAAGACGTCGTTGCTTGTGGCGACGCCCTCGTATGCCCTTCGTTTGGCAGAGGTGGCGCGCCAAAGCGGTATCGATCCTAAAACCGATTTGCATATTAAAATCGCGCTTGTAGGCAGCGAGCTTTTGACGGACGCTATGCGCGAAGAAATGCATTTGGCATGGGGCAGGGACGTGTTGATTACGTCCAACTACGGCATGAGCGAGTTGATGGGGCCTGGTGTTTCGGGCGAGTGCTTACAGCATTGCGGTATGCATATCAACGAGGATTATTTTATCCCCGAAATCATCGATAGTCAAACGGGCGAAGTATTGCCTGCTGGTGAAAAGGGGGAACTCGTTATCACGTGTATCAAGAAAGAGGGTTTGCCTTTAATTCGTTATCGCACGAAAGACGTCACCCGTCTTTTCTACGAACCTTGCGCTTGTGGAAGAACGACGGTACGTATGGAGAACTTGTCGGGCAGAAGCGACGATATGTTAAAAATCCGCGGCGTCAACGTATTCCCCGGACAAATCGAAGAAGTGGTGCTTTCCGTGGAAGAACTCGGCCCTCATTACGAAATTATCGTGGAGAGAGAGGGGTATACGGACAAGCTTACGGTGCGCGTAGAATTGAACAAGGAAACGGACTCGTTTGCCGAATTGCAACGCATTGAAGCGACGACGAGGAATAAGCTGAAAGTGGTGCTTGGGTTGGATGCAAAAATCCGTTTGGAATCGCCCAATACCTTGCAACGTTTCGAGGGGAAGGCGAAGCGCATTAAAGATTTGCGGAATACGAAATAAGGGGTGAATAGTATGGTTGCAAAACAAATTTCGGTATTTATTGAAAACAGAAAAGGCCGTTTGGGCGCGGTGTTGGACGTATTGAAGGAAAATGAAGTGAATATCATTTCATTGAGCCTTGCCGACACGGCGGAATACGGCATTTTGCGCGTGATTTCCGATAAGGCGGAAGAGGGTAAGAAGGCGCTTTCCGCGGCAGGTTTTTCCAGTATGTTGACGGACGTGTTTATCGTACAAGTGCCGCACACGCCTGGCGCGCTTCAAAACATTTTGCGCGTTGTTTCCGATGAGGAATTGAACGTGGAATACATGTACGGGCTTTCGGTAGCGAGTGAAGAAGCGTCTATCGTCATAAAGACGTCGGACACGCAAAAGGCGGAAGATATTTTTGCAAGACACGGCATTATAACGCTCTCGGAAAAAGCGTTGTAAAAATAAAATAACCTATCAATTTGTGCCCAACGGCTGCTGCCGTTGGGCACGCTTTTTTCTTTTGCGGAATACCATGTATCATGAGAATTATAGAATATGATAGAGAAAAAGCGGTTGCTTACGCAAGAAGATGGGCGTTTTCCAGAAATCCAGATTATTACGATTTTTCCAATCTTGGCGGAGACTGTACCAATTTTGCCTCGCAATGTTTATTCGCGGGTGCGCCCGTGATGAATTTTACGCCGGAAATAGGATGGTATTACCGCTCGGCAAACGATAGGTCGGCGGCGTGGACAGGGGTGGAATATTTCTACAATTTTTTGACGAAAAACGCCACGTATACGGGGATAAACGGCGGTATAGGGCCCTTTGCGGCGGAAGTTTCGTTTGCGGATTTGGAAATTGGGGATTTTATACAACTTGGAAATGCGACGGGAGATTTTTACCATACGCCTATCGTCGTGGGTTTTGCACGCGGTGTGCCGCTTGTGGCGGCGCATACCAACGACGCGTTTGATAGGCTATTAAATTCTTATCAGTATCAGCGTATCCGTTACTTGCATATTTTAGGCGCGAGAACGCCTGATTAAAAAATGGGGAAATGGTATAAAAATATTCTTTCAAACACTTGACTTGTAGCGCTCTTTCTATTATAATAGAAAGCGACTAAGCGGAAGGAAGAAAATCCGCTCCAAGGAGAAAGATAATGAAAAAATTTAGACATTTCGGCGTAATGCTCGATTGCTCTCGCGACGGCGTTATGAAAGTGAGCGCGGTAAAGCAAATGATCGATTGCTTGCATAAAATGGGTTATAATACGTTGGAATTGTACACGGAAGATACCTATGAAGTGGAAGGTGAACCGTATTTCGGGTATTTGCGTGGTCGCTATACGAAAGAAGAACTCAAAGAAATCGACGCGTATGCAAAAGGACGCGGGGTAGAACTTATTCCTTGTATCCAAACGTTGGCCCACTATACGGCGCTCGTTCGTCATGCGCAATACGCGCATATTGTCGATACAAACGATATCTTGTTGATAGATGAACCGAAAACGTATGAGCTTCTCGATAAAATTTTTGCGACGATTGCGGAGTGTTTCACTTCGCGCAACGTCAATATCGGTATGGACGAAGCGCACATGGTCGGGCTTGGTAGATATTTGGATTTACACGGCTATAAGAACCGTAACGAGTTGATTCTTCGTCACTTAAACAAAGTGTCGAAAATTGCCGAAAAATACGGTTTCACTGCGCATATGTGGAGCGATATGTTCTTCCGCTTGAAAACGAAAGGGGATTATTACGTAGACGAGCCTCTTTCTTTCCCCGAAGAAATCACGCAAAAAGTGCCTAAGAACGTAGAACTCATATATTGGGATTATTATCACTCTACGCAAAAGACGTACGATGCTATGTTCGAATCGCATAAATGCTTTGAAAGCAATACTTGGTTTGCGGGCGGTGCGTGGAGCTGGAACGGTTTTGCACCCCTGAACTGGTACACGGTGCAAACGATGATTCCTGCAATGAAGAGCGTTATCAAAAACGAAATCAAAGACGTTATGATTACCTGCTGGGGGGATAACGGTAAAGAGTGTTCGTTCTTCTCGCTGTTGCCTGCGCTTTATGCGGCGCGTCAATATGCGGAGGGTAATTTTGATAGGGCAAGTATTGAAAAGGGCTTCCAAAAACTTTTCAAGGTGTCGTTTGCCGATTTCATGTTGCTTGATTTGCCCAACAAAACGGAACGCAAAATGGTGGACGAAGAGGGCAATGAAAAAATTCAAAACCCTTGTAAGTCGCTCTTGTATTGCGATCCGTTTATGGGTATGTTTGATAAACTTGTTTCGCAAGAACGTGCGATTCCTTACGTACAGTACACGCAACAGTTGAAAAAAGCCGCGAAAAAAGCAGGGAGGTTCGAATATCTTTTCGATATGCTTTCCAAACTTTGTTCGGTGCTTGAATTGAAAGCGGAATTGGGTGTTCGTACCCGTCGCGCGTATCAGGCCAAGGATAAAAAAGCGCTTTTGAAACTCGTGAAAGAGTACGCGGAAGTAGAAAAGCGTATTGCGGTTTTCCATGCGGCGTTTTTGAATCTTTGGGAAAAGGAAAACAAGCCGCAGGGCTGGGAAATTCACGATTTGCGTTTGGGTGGTTTGATGCGCCGTGTAAAAACGTGCCGTGAAAAATTGCAAAAATACGTGAAAGGCAAATTGATGAAGATTGAAGAATTGGAAGAGGAAATTTTGCCTTATGGAGACGGCACGTTCCAAGGGAATTTGCATACGTGGCTCGTATCTATGAATTTGGCTTAATTTGTCAGTAAGTAAAGCCGAAAAAATCGGCGAAAACACGAAAAAAACGTGTTTGTACACTTGCGTTTTTTGACGTTTTTTGTTATAATAATAACGTGGACGTTAAAAAAAGCGTAAACGGAAGAAAAAAGCTCGGTGAAGGGAACGCTATGAAACATTTGCGAAAAAAGAGAATTTTCGGCACTGCGATTTTGTACGGCGCAATCGCGAAATGTTTGCATGGGCAAAACACGCTTTTTTTCGGGGCAAAACACGCTTTTTTAAGAGAATTGCGATAATTAAATAGGTGCAACCGACCGTTGCACCTATTTGTTTTTTTTGAAAGGAGAAGAGATATGAGTAAAGTTGGTATTTTAATGGGTAGTAAATCGGATTTCGACGTAGTAAAACCTGCGGTTTCCGTATTGAAAAAATTTGGCGTAGAAACGGAAGTACGCGTTATTTCCGCGCACCGTACGCCTGACGAAGCGCATGAATTTGCGGCTACGGCAAAAGAAAAAGGGATAGAAGTGATTATTTGTGCGGCTGGTAAAGCGGCGCATCTTGGCGGCGTTATTGCGGCGTTTACGACGCTTCCCGTAATTGGGTTGCCTGTAAAGACGGATATGATGGGTGGGCTTGATAGCTTGCTTTCCATCGTGCAAATGCCTGCTGGTATTCCCGTGGCGACGGTAGGGGTAAACGGCGGTGAAAACGCAGGGCTTTTGGCGTTGCAAATGCTCGCTATTAAGTATCCTGAAATCGAGCGCCAATTGGTGGAATACAAAAAGGCGATGAAGGAGAAAATCAACAACGACGATATTGCGTTGCAAGCGATGTTGGGTTAAACCCGTTCGGAAGGGTTAGGAGATAAAATATGGCAGTATTTGGTGTTTTTGGTGTAAAGACGGAGAACGTGGCGTCGAGTACCTATTATGGGTTATACGCTCTTCAACACAGAGGACAAGCTTCCTGCGGTATCGTGGTCAACGACGACGGCGTATTCCGTGGGTATAAGGATTCGGGCTTGGTGAACGAAGTGTTTACGCAACGCTTACTCAAAGAGCTTGGTCTTGGGCAAATGTCGCTTGGCAACGTGCGCTATGGGACGAGCAAGACGAAAGACAGAGTCAATGCCGAGCCGATGCTTATCAATCACGTGAAAGGCAAACTTGCCATTTCGCATGACGGTGCACTCGTCAATTATGCGGAACTGCGTAGAGAATTCGAGATGCAAGGCTGCATTTTCCATACGACGAACGAGGTGGAAGTGATTGCCTGTGCAATTACAAAAGAACGCATCACCGCGCCCTCGATTGAAGAAGCTATCAATCGCGCGATGAATAAGCTTAAAGGCGGTTACTCGCTGATGGTCATGTCGCCGCAAAAATTGATAGCGGCGCGCGACGAGAACGGCTTGCACCCCCTTTGTTACGGTGTGCGTGACGACGGCGAGTACGTTATTTCCAGCGAAAGCTGTGCGCTCAATACCGTTGGGGCGAAATTCGTTCGCGATATAGAGCCGGGGGAAATCGTAGTATTTTCCAAGGACGGTATCAAGAGTATTCGCGATCATTGCGACAAAAAGTCTGAAAGACTTTGCGTGTTCGAATATTTGTACACGGCACGTCCCGATTCGAACATCAGCAATTGTTCGGTACACCTTGCAAGAAAGCGTGCGGGCATGTTCCTTGCTAAGGCACACCCGGTAGACGCGGACGTTGTTATCGGCGCGCCCGATTCGGGTATTGACGCGGCGATAGGTTACGCGGAAGAATCGGGGATTCCTTACGGGCTTGGTTTGATTAAAAATAAATATATCGGCAGAACGTTCATCGATCCCGGTCAAAACGTGCGTGAGGACAAGGTAAAGATTAAGCTTAACCCCGTGCCAGAAACAATCAAGGGCAAACGCGTAATTTTGGTAGACGATTCCATCGTACGCGGAACGACGTGTACACGCGTTGTAAAACTCTTGCGCGACGCTGGGGCGAAAGAAATTCATATCCGTTCCTCCGCGCCTGAATTTTTGAATCCCTGTTATTACGGTACGGATATCGGTTCTAAGGACGAGTTGATTGCCTGCAAATATAACGCGCAAGAAATGGCGAAGATATTCGGTGCGGATTCGGTTGGTTTCTTACCGCTTGAAGACGTGTTCAAATTGGGCGAACCGGGAAATTGCAAAGGTTACTGCGCGGCGTGCTTTAACGGAGAATATCCTACGGAACTTCCCGTAGAGCAAGTGAGCAAGTACGAACAAAAAATTTCGGAAAATAAAAACTAAAAGAAGAAAAAAATAAATTGGAGAATATATAAGATGGCTATTTCTTACAAAGACAGCGGCGTAGACGTAACGAGAGGCTACAAAGCGGTGGAGCTCATGAAAAAACACGTAAAATCCACGTATAACGAAAACGTTATCGGGGATCTTGGTTCGTTCGGCGGATTCTTCTCGATTGCAAACGAGAAGATGGAAGAACCCGTTTTGGTAGCAGGTACGGACGGCGTAGGTACGAAACTTAAATACGCGTTCCTTTTGGAAAAACACGATACTATCGGTATTGACGCGGTGGCAATGTGCGTAAACGATATCGTTTGCCAAGGCGCAAAGCCTTTGTTCTTCCTCGACTATTACGCTTGCGGTAGATTGTATCCCGAGGCGGAAGCGGACGTAGTAAAAGGGATTGCGGAAGG
>JAZRRB010000058.1:0-2728 GCA_045650385.1 Candidatus Scatosoma sp.
GCACCCTCTTCCAATGCAGGCGCGCGGAAACATTGTACGATGTATCCTTCCATATCCCAAGAATAGGTTGCCGCCGTATGTATAATCATCGCCAGACAAACCGCGCCGAGTACAAGGAACGTCATCGCCTTGCGGTTTTTCACAAGGCGTTTGCCAATGAGCCCCATGCCGCACGCATAAAACGCACCCAAAAACAAGGGATATGCGCAAAGCCCAAATACCCCGATAAGGAAATCAAAAATCGTACCGCCGATTGTAGCGCCGAAAATCAACTCGTTCGTGCATAAAATAAAAAAAGCGAGTGCTGAAAATAAGGCACCGACAGCGCAAAGGCTTTCTTTGGTGACTAAATTAGACTCCTTTTTGTTCGTATTCTTTTTTTGTTGTTTTTCTTCTCTCTTTTTCAAGGGAATATCCTCCTGCTTATACCTTATTATTATAACATTTTTTTTTGCATTTATCAATAGTTTGAAAGCAAAAAAAAGGACGGAAAGGCGAGTTTTTTTCATTTTCACGCCCTTTCGTCCGCTTTTTCATTATTTTAAGTCTTTGCACAAGAATTGTGCAACGTAATAAATATCACCTGCCCCCAAAAACAATAGGGTATCCCCCTCTTTTACCGTCTTTTTCAACCATGTTTTTAAGACGTACACGTTTTCTGCATACAGACCGCCCAGCTCCTGTGCCAAGCGTTCCGCACTGCCTTCTTCGTCGTATTTTTCCCTTGCAGGGAAAGTCTTAAAAATCATCAATTCTTTTATCGGACGCAAGACCTCGACAAATTCCTTTTTAAGCAGTTTCGTACGCGAATACGTATGCGGCTGAAAAACAATGAAAAGCCGTCCTTTGCATATCCCTTCCGCTGTATTAATCGTCGCGGCAATTTCGCGAGGGTGATGGGCGTAATCGCAAATGACGTTCGCTCCGCGAAACGTACCGATTTTTTCAAAACGTCGCTTGACCGCCGTAAACGTTTCCAAACCCGTTTTTATTTCCTTTTCGTTAAACCCGAACGAGCGCATCGTCGCAAACGCCGCCAAAGCATTGTATACGTTATATCTTCCCATCGCTTGCATACGCAATCGGCATAACGGTTTCCCGTATTCTTCCACTGTAAAAGAGTACCGACCGTTATCCGTACGCAAATCCAACGCACGATAATCGGCGCACGCGCTTTTTATCCCAAAGGTAGAAAAATCGCCTAGTTTTTGGCAACCCTCATCGTCCGCGCATATAAACGCCGCTTTCGCTTGCTTACAATACTGCCTAAAACAATCTATTAAATCGGTTTCGTCTTGATAGCACTCCATATGATCGCGATCGATATTGAGCGCAACGGCAACGTCAGTAGACATTTTCAATAAATTGCGCTTATATTCACAAACCTCGCTTAAAAAATACTCGTTTCCTGAGGTATAAAAATTCCCGAAAACACTGTCCTCTCCCCCAATATGCGCCGTAAAAGGCACATTCACCGACTTTAACGCGTGCGCGCACATAGACGTACACGTTGTCTTTCCGTGACTACCTGCAACGCCTATCACGTGAGAAAAATTCCTGCCAATCATCGCGAGCAAATCGGCGCGGGCAATTAATTTTTTCCCGTATAAAAGCGCCGCGCGGCGTTCTTCATGCGTTTCCGCTATGGCGTCCGTATATACAACGGCATCCGCCTCTAAAAGGTCCTTACGCCTTTCGTCCGTACCGATATACGTTTTCACTCCGTAAAAAGCAAGTATTTCCGTTTCCTCGTTACGTACTGCATCGCTGCCCGATACGCTATACCCTTGGGTGGACAAGTATTTTGCAAGCGCGCTCATACTGATACCGCCTATCCCGATAAAGTACACTTTTTTGATATTTTCTAATCCTTTCAAAAACATACCCTATTGTATGCGATATTGCGAAAAAAAAGAACGGCTATTTTGCCGTTCTTATCTTTTATTATTTATCATCCGAATTTTTCTTCATAAAGAAATCCACGAAACGGGGGCGGTGTTTTCTATCCGTTGTTTGTTCGGGTGTTTTTTCTGCCGTTTCAGGGATAGGATCGTCCGGTTCGAACGGCGCAACTTGCGGTTGTTCGGGTTGCATAGGTTGTGCTTGAATAGGTTGCATGGGTTGTGCATACGTCGGTGCAAAATTCGTTTGCGGTTGTGCAAAGCCTGGTTGCGCCGCATACGTGGGGATTGCCTGCGCACCCGTAAAGAAAGGTTCTTCCGTCTTTCCGTACGCTTGCGTAGAAGCGGAATCTATCTTTTGGGAAAGCATAGACGCTTGACGGAGCGCGGAATCTTGCGCTTCGGAAGAAACGCCGTTTTGCTGTCCGTTAAAGCCCGTTGCAATAATAACAACTTCCACCTCGTCCGACATGTTTTCATCGATACAAGCACCGAAAATAACGTTTGCGGAATAATCGATAACGCCGCGAACCAAATCCGCCGCCATAACCACTTCGTCCAAAGACAAGTCCTTACCGCCGATAATATTCAAGATAACCGAGCTTGCGCCCTCAATCGTCGTATTGAGCAAGGGACTGCAAACAGCACAACGTACCGCGTCGGCAATTCTCTTTTCCCCTTTGGCAACGCCGATACCCATATGCGCAAGACCGCGACCTTTGAGCGTCGTTTTAACGTCTGCAAAGTCCAAATTGATAAGCGAGGGTTTTACAATGAGTTCCGCAATACCCCGAATACCTTGACGGAGCACTTCGTCCGCCACCTTC
>JAZRRB010000059.1:0-3188 GCA_045650385.1 Candidatus Scatosoma sp.
ACCGCTTGGCCTCCGACTTCACTCCGTGAATTGCGCCATACCATAAGCAATGGATAACCCCAATTTAATCGTTCCAGTCGTCCCGATGATTTCACTGACGTTAAGTTTGCCTCCCCAGCCATTGTCAAACGAATTAGCGAAATTGCAAACTTGGCTACCATTTAAGAAGGCATAAAATCTCCCACTCTTATATACCAACGCAATCTCCGCACCGTTTGTACCGATAGCGCTCTTGAATACGTTATCGTCGTGACCTTGCCAGCCACCCAAATCTCTCCAAATATATAAATCGTTTTTAGTTCTTCTCCATTGGAAAAGTAAATGGTTAGCGTTATCCGCGCCAAGCGTACCTACGATGAATCCAACATTTTCAGCCGTCATACCGCTTGCTACCGTTGCATAAACGACAAAGTCCGTACCTTGTGCAATTTCTACTCCGTCAAAGAGTTGTGCGCCGATCGTTTCTGCTGTGTACGTAATCGTTGTATCAATCTTCGTCATCGACGTGCCGCTATAAAGCTCCGTACCAAGCGCGTAATCTTCTACAGCGCAAAGTTCCTTAATGGTTTCAGCGTCATTTTGAGCAGCCGCGCCAAATTTAGCCGTTATACCTTCCCAACGAGCGCCACCGTTAGGGTATTTTGCAACCGTCCCGTTGTAAGTAGCAAAACCAACGCGGTATTTTGCGTCTGCCGTAAAGGCTTCATTAAGAGCCGAAAGCACAAACTTTGCTTTACCTACTCCGTCAACGGTAACAAATAATTCACCGTCAACAATTGCAAGTTCAACAAGAGAACCATCAAGTTTTTCAACTATTGTAGGACTCAACAAAACGCCTTTCGTTTCATTTTTATACGTATTGTAATAAGTAGGCTCTACCGTTGACAATTCAACCCAGTCATAGTTTTTCAACAAGAAAAATCCTTGCCAAGCAAAATAGAACTGAACGTTTTCGCCATCTTCTGTTTCAATCGTAAAACCGTCTAAATCGTAGTTATACATACGAGCCGACCAATATACCGTATCAGCCGCGTTATTAAACGTAAACCATTGACCTTGTTTCCCTTTTATGGTATTTGCAGAAACGTTTACAAAGTCAACGTTCATATTGCGAATATCCGACGATTTTACAGAAGTCTTAGAAGAAAGATCGATTTCTACCGCTTCCGTTACGCTTTCAGTTATCGTTGTAGAAATACCGCCGAAATAATTATCAATGAATAACTCGTACTCGCCCGCTTCTACCTTTACCTCAAAGCCATAATTGGTTGTAGCGACCGTTTCATATCTTTGCTCGTTGGCGGTCTTATTTACCAACGTTATATTCCCTGCAACGGTTTCTTTTTGCGCATCATTATTTTCAAGAACGAGCATCCCTTTATAAGTTACCGCATTCTCAATTTGTTCAAATTCTACGTTAAATTCTGCCGTTTCATTGATATTTTCAAGACGGTAAACACCATTCTTTGCCGCCTCGCTTACCTTTTGAGTAATATCCTCGTCGTTATGCGTTACTTTGGAAACTTTATATCCCGAATCCGTAACGATTTTGATATCAATGTCATCACCGGCAAACGCGTAATCTTTATCTAATTCAACGTAACCGCCGACCGTCGTAGCTTTCGCATCAATATTGTAAATATTGCAATAATTCAATTCAGCGTTTAACTCTTCATCGCTCAACGCCGTAAAAGAATAATCTTCATATTCTGCGTAAACGTTCATATTGAAAAGCCCTGCGTACACGTTACCTTGTACGAAATCCAACTTTTCCGAATACAAATACAAATCGTTTACAAAATAGTGAATTTTTTCTCTATCTTTAATAATTTTGAAGCGAACGCCGCCTTCATAAGGAGTAATTCCCCCCGACGCATCGGGATTATCAATCGTAATTCTGGTTATTTGCTCCCACGTCTTATGCGCTTCCGTAAGCGTCGTCAATCCGAACTTCGTCAACGTGTTTCTACCGTCCTGTGCTTGCACGAAACGATCTTCACGCATATCCAACATCATCGCATAATAATTCCCGTTGGTTGCCAAGAAGAAGAATCCGCCAAAACGACCTGCATAGCCTTCAGCCCCGCCAAAAGGATAAATGGTTGTTTCAGCCATGAAGTTCTCCGTGAACGCATCTTTAAAGTAAATAGTATTAAATTCTACGCCCGTGCTAACGGAAACTTTTCCGTCAGCCAAGTTTTCCGTATCCCAATTAGCCGTCTTTGCAACGCCATTGCTTGCATCGCCGATTGTTGTCCCTTCAGGATCCTCATCCGTATATCCATTGTCATCAAAAACATAATAGTTTTTCATGTGATGCATAGGATTGAGCGGAACGGGGAACATTTGTGTCGAGTTCGTATTTCCCTTCAATATAGGTCTATACGCGGGCAATAAGAACAATTTTTCGGGATAGGCGCCATCGGATACGTCAACGCGCATTTCCGACCAAGGCACGAAAATTTCCACCGTCGCACCCGTGGTCGCCCCGCTGTTAATAACACCGTCAACCACTACCGCGCGCTTCATTCTTTCGCACGTAGAATACAATTCCCCACCGCAGTCCAGCATAAATGCGTGGCGAGTAGAATAATCTCGGTCGCCAAGCACGGTATCCGATTTATCTGCGTAATAATAAAACTCAAACGTAGTATTTCTCGACTGATTCAGACTTCCGCCGTAAACAACGTTTCCATCTTGAACTTTCGCCGCCATATAAACACCGTATTCCGTGTTAAAAGCAGTTACGGCAAGTTTCGGCATCGTACCGTTTATATCCGTATAAAAAGCGTTCGTAAACCACTTTTTATCTTGCCAAACGTCTTCATCCAGCACCCCGTCGATTTCGATACCGGGGTCATTTTCGCCTTCATAGTTAGTCGTATATTTATACTCGTATTCATTTTCAGCAGGAGTAGCTGTAAAATCTTTATCCTTACATGCCGTTATCCCTGCTACGCTACAAGTCAAGGTTAATATAGAGCATACCGAAATAAGAATTTTCTTAATATTTTTCATCCTTATGCCCTCCCTATAACAGCGATTTCCGTCAAATTCAATTTCGTATTTACGTTACCCGCTTTATCAAACTCTTTGATACGAGCATCTTTCGCAATCATAAACGAAATCGAAGTTACTTTAATTTCATTAAACTCTGCTACAGCAGGAGCGCAATTGATATAAGTCGG
>JAZRRB010000060.1:0-3293 GCA_045650385.1 Candidatus Scatosoma sp.
ATGGCTACGATCCGACTTGTTTACGAACTGTGTAGCGGATACGGATAGCAATGCCGCTACTAGACACGGCGGTGTATTGGCGCAATTTGCCCACGGCGGTACGAATCCTTGGACGATTGATAACGTGTACGTACAAGGTAAGATTGATACGATTTGGGGCGGTATGCTTACTGGGTATAGCTGTACGGGCGGTACGATTTCGAATACGGTAGTACAAATGGAAGCGACTGGCGGTTATCAAATCGGTGCGATTGCTAAAGAAGGCGGTGCAGCGATGCAAAACGTAGTCGTCGTACACGTAAAAGGCGCGCGTGGCTATTACGAATATAAGCCTTTTGGTTCCGTAAAAAATGGAGTGCCTAACGGACTTACGCAATACGAATTGCAAACTGACGGTACGGTGAAGAAGATTACGGCAACGCCTGCGCATGAAAACCATGAGGACCAAGTTGGTACGCCGACGATTTCGGAAACGGTTGCAACTGCGGAAGAATTTGCAGGATTTAGCTCGACGTATTGGACGGTAACGGCAGGTCAGGCACCCGTATTCAAAACCAAGGCGTAACGCAAACTTATTATAATAAGCCCGATGGAAGGATTTTTATCCTGCCTGTCGGTGCAATGTAACGGTGTAAGAGAATATAGCTTATAATTTTATTGTGGGCAGGACCGTTTGGGAAGCTTTTTTTCAAACGGTCGTGCTTGCAATAGTAAAAAAAATCAATTATAAAAGAGAATGGATAAGGATGAGAACTTTAACGATTGAAAAAGATTGTTCCGTGGAACAACTGGACCGTAAGCAATATGAAAGGGTAGAAATCACAGTCGTATTTTTGGCTAGTGACGATATTATCACGACATCGATTACTACGGAGGATGGCGAAAACTTAAAGCCGATGGATCCGGGTTGGTTATTCGACGATTAAGTGGGGGCAAAAATATGAAAAGAATACATAAAAAATGGACGATAGCATTGTTGTCGACGGCTCTTGTTTTGACAAGTGGTGCGCTTGTGACGACGATTTCTAATATAGATACGACGGCGGAAGAACAATCCGCTTCGTACAGTTATTTCGAAATGGAATACGGTGGGCAAGTCGGTTTGTCCAACGATTATTCTGGTATTCGTTTTAGGGCGAACGTTTCGGAAGATTGGTACGAAGAAAAGACGGCGGGCGGAAAGGAAGTTACGCTGGGTATGATTATTGCGCCGTACAAGTACTTTGTGAATGAAAACGCCGAGTTTGATATTACCTTGTTAAATTACGAAAACGCGCTGGGAAAGGGCGCATACCGTATGGTGAATAGAGTGCCTGTCGAATTCGTGGACGGGGAATATACCTATACTTGCGGTATTTTCTATAACGATATCGTAGATGATTTTAATGCGAGCTATCCCGATTCCGGTAAACCGAAAGAGGAAATCGAAGCGGCTGCTTATAAAGCGGAACTTTGCGCGCGTGGGTACGCAAAGATTTATAATCCTGCCACGAAGCAATATACGGTGGAATACGCGGACTACAACTATAATTCCCGTTCCCCTAGACAGGTTGCCAACGCTGCGCTTGCCAACGGCGATATAGATAAATTGCCGAGCGACTTGTACGACGACAACTGGAAAGATATAATGAACGAAACGCTTACGAATTATCTTCTTGATTCTGGCGTAGCTGAACCGAATAACACACCCGCTATTTTGGATTTGTCCGAAAATAGCACGATAACGGCGACGGTAAAGGGCGATGAAGATAACGTTCTTACAGAGGAGAACGTAAAAGAAGTTTTAATCGGGGCGCAACGTGTAACGGCGACGTTAGAAAACGTGGCTGACGGTATACAGGTTACGATTGCTTCCCAACCGGGACTTCCCGAAGGCGAACAGTATGTAACCGTTATTGCAAAAAACAACGAAGTGTACAGGACGAAGATTATTTGCGCCAGCAAAATTATAAGAACGGCGGAAGAACTCGCTTCCTTGCATCGCTATACGAAAGTGAAAACGAACGTGAACGCTAAAGGCGAATATTATAGCTACGGCGGATATTTCGTATTGGGCAACGATATCAAGACGGATGGCAGAGTATTTTCCGCTCCGTCCATTGGTAATATCTCTACGGGTGGGGATATGAGAGCGGATTACGGTTTTCACGGCACGTTCGACGGGCAGGGATATACCGTAGACGGATTTTCTTATAGCACAGGCGGTGTTTTTGGGGATATTGGTAATAATGCAGTTATTAAAAACGTAGCGTTTACCAACTGCACCGTCGGTGTGGGATCCTCGAGAACTTACGCTGTCGGCGTATTGAGTGCGAACGCGCGCGGAAATTATACGATTTCCGACGTGTACGTACAAGGTAGTATTTGGGCTGCAAACGGCGGTATGTTGTTAGGGCGTTCGCTAAACGACGGTACGTTTAGAAACGTTGTGGTAGATATGACGTTGGCTGACGGTAAACTCGCTGATACGGGCGACAACTCGTATGGCGTAGGCGCGCTTGCAAGTTGGGACACGGGCAGCGGGGAACTTTACGAAAATGTATCGATTATATATAACAACAATACGGACAACGCTATTCGACAATCGAAGGTGATTGGAAACTATTTTAACTACGGAAACAATGGAATAAAAGAATATCAAAGACAAAAAGACGGTACGTTGCGCCAAATTATGGAAAAAGTCAACGAAGACGTCACGGGTGAAACTACGGAGAATGTCGGTAGACTTATCCTTAAAAATGTAGCCCCGACGACAGATTTTGCCAATTACAGTTCGACGTATTGGACCCGCCAAGACGGGTATGCGCCCCGTTTCAAGAGTAACGTTACGGGCGATAGAGAACGCATTGATTTGTCAATGGACGCCACCTTCCAAATAGAAGCAAGCAAAAAGGAAACGATTGCTTCGCAATTGAGCTTTTTGTCGGGAATGACGGTTACTGCCGTTTACGACGAATCCGTAGCGGAAAAGACGAACGTGAACGGTGCGACGGGCAAAGCAAACGTATTTTTGAACGAGATAGATAAGCCTGTGGCGTTAGAAGACGCTCGTACGAAAATCTTGCTCGTAGAAGCGCAGGATAACAGCGGTAAATTGTTTGAATACCGTATAAAAGTGCTTGTGGTAACCAAAATAATCACGACGGCACAAGAACTTACGGAATTGAATACCTATAAGCGTATGGAGAAATACGGTACTGCGGATAATTTATACAAATACGGCGGATATTTCGTATTGGGGAACAGTATACACGGTACGACGACGTTTAGCGCGCCCTCCCTTGGTGCTATCA
>JAZRRB010000061.1:0-20864 GCA_045650385.1 Candidatus Scatosoma sp.
ACAACTTGCGGAACGTTTACACGGGAAAAAGAGCTTAATATCCAATTATGAAAATGGATATAGCACTCCCGATATTATCACAATTTGTAGGCTTGCGGAAATTTTTGGTATTACGCTAGATGAACTTGTAGAACCGATAAAGGACGACGAATAACGTCGTCCTTTTTTTCATGCTTTTTTGTCTACGTTTTCAAATTCGCACTCGCGACGGAAACGTTCTAAGGCGCGAAGATACCGTTCGCTTAAAGACAGGGTATAACGCTGTTTTTCCTCGTACGAGAGCGTTTCGAAATAGGGCTTGTCCGTAAGCCGTCCTATCGCGTCGCTCACCTCGCCGTCGCAAAGCAGCATTTCTTTTACGCGAAGATAGAACGCGTCCTCTTTCTCACCCGCAATTTGTTTTGTCACCTGCTCGGCAAAATACCGTCCCGCTTTGCTTTCGTTGACACCTAAGGCGCGCGCTTTTTCAAGGCGTTCGTCCATGTCCTCTTTGCAATCCGTCCAAAAACCCTTTTTCAGCCTTGATTTCGCTTTTCGCGCTTCTTCTTTGAGTGTATTGACTTCTTTCGACATAGTTTACGCCTCCCCGACTTTTCTTGTTTTTTTACGGTATAATCCGCTTTCTTTTTCTTTCTTTCGACATTTTTGTAAATGAAAAGAGCCCACAGAATTGTGAGCTCTTATCTTTCATTAATTTCTGCTTCTCTTACGAGCGGCTTCCGACTTCTTCTTTCTCTTTACGGAAGGTTTTTCATAAAATTCCTTCTTACGAAGATCGCCGATGATACCGTCGCGGGAGCACTTTCTCTTAAAACGTCTCAATGCGCTTTCAACGTTTTCGTTTTCTCCTACTTTTACCGTGGACATGCTTTTTCACCATCCTTTGCCGATGCGTTTAATCATTACCTCGTAATTATAGCAATTTCAAAAAATGATGTCAAGTCTTTTTTCGGCGTTTTTACCTCTTTTTAGAGAAATTTTTTCCTGTTTTTTCCTATTGCTTGAAAAATCCCTCGAAGGGTGTCGGTTTTTAGCTGACTTTCTCGAAATCGCTTGCAGGGTGCTTACACCAAGGACAAATAAAATCTTCGGGCAATTCCCCCTCATGCGTATATCCGCATACTTTGCACACCCATTTTTCCTTTGCACCCTCTTCCTTCTTTTCTTGGGGCTTGGGCTTGATATTGCTTTGATAATATTCGTACGTCGTCGATTTTTCGTCCGAAAGCTTTATCGCCTCGGTTACTTCCGCAACAAACAACGTATGCGTATCGTAATCGTAGCAATCAACCACCTTCGCGCTCATGACAGCGTTGGCGTTTTCGGGCAAATAATACAAGCCGTTTTCCGTCTTGGGATACGTCTTATCCGCAAATTTATCTACGTCCCTACCCGATTGAAAACCGAACTGCTTGAACACGTCAAACGGCGTTTTTTCCGTCAATACGGACACGTTGAACACGCCCGTCTTTTTCATAAGTTGCTCCGAATAATTCGCTTTATTCACAAACACAACGATACGTTTGGGATTATCCGTAATCATAGACACGGTATTGACAATACAACCGTTTTGTTTCTCCCCGTCCGTCGTCGTTAAAACGTACAGACCGTAAGAAATTTTGTACATCGCTTGATTTTCAATCATTGTCCTGTCTCCATATTTTTATTTTCTACGAAATCGTTACGCTTAGGCGATAACGAAAGATAGAAAGACTCGCCAGCGGAGGCACTCCGCTCACGCCATCCAAAGTCCGTGCAAGTTGCAATACGCATATACGCGCACCGCTTTATCCCCGTCCGTAAGCGAGAAATTGCATACGGGCGTTTCCCCTGCCGTAAGGTATTTCACTTGATACCCTTTTTCCGTTTCAAGCACTACCCACTCGATAAGGTGTTCTTCCGTCATCGGGTGCGCCACACTGCCTACGTCTACCTTTACTTGCTTACATTTCTTCGTCACTACCGGTACGTGCTTTTCCTTCGCCGCATCCGTCGAACAAGCAACCAGCTCTACCCAGCCTTCGCAGTTCATTTCCTCTCTCGTAATCAGTACTTTCTTGCATTTTTCACATTGATAAAATTTCAACATATTTCTTTCTCCTGTTTTAATTAGGATTAAATCCTATTTATAGAATAACATAAAATTATTGGCTTGTCAACAGTTTTACGCAAAAAAGATAAAAAAAATTTACTGTAAGCAATGATGTTTATATAATTTTTCGTTCAAAAAATCCAGCGAGGTTTTTATTTCCGTTTCTTCGCCGTAATTATCGGTATACACTTCAATTAAAAGTGCGCCGTCAAAACCCACGTCTTTCAATCTTTTTATCAGCGTATCAAAATCGAAGCAGCCTTTCCCCGGCAGGCATATTTTTCCGTTTTCGTCGCAATCGGACACGTGTACGTACGCAAGCCGCTCGCCCATTTCCGTTAAATATTCCTCATACGGATATTCGGATATACGCGCCTGTTTGATATCGAGTACGCCGCCAAGCGTGGGGAGTTCTTTTTTCAATCTTTCAAACACGCCCACACGGTTATACGTAGCCCACTCCACGTTTTCCAAACACAATTTTACGCCGTAGCTTTCACAAGCGGAAATAATCCCACGAAAACCGTCTATCATTTTAACGAAATTATCGTTTTCGCCCGATCGAGCCGCGCGTTTCATACGCGCCGTACCATGAAACGTATAGTGCGGCGCACCGAGAATTTTTGCGCTTTGAAGCACTTTATCCAGCCAATAATACGCGTCCGCGCGAGCGCGAGGGTGCGCGTTAAAAAGCTGCGGTTCGAACTGCGTATTGAGAATATGCACGGAATTGACGTCCACGTTTCCCTTATTTTTCAAAAGGATATCCGCAAACGGCTGACCGTATTCATAGTAGGAAGTGAGAAAAACCTCGGCGGTATGCACCCCGAGTTTTTCTAATAAAGGCAATGCCTCTTCGTTATTTTTTCTCAAAAACAGCGATGCTGTTGAAACTCCCGTTTTCATACGCGCCCTTTAATCGATATAATAAACTCTATTTTCTTTACGAGCTTTCTTTTCGGGGATAATATCGGGGTAACCCACAATACAGTTACCAATCCCCTCATAATCGCCCTCAATGCCGAGTTTTTTCAAAATCGCTTTCCCTTCGGGGCGTTCGAACGTTTCCTTAGCGCGGTGTATCCAGCACGCGCCAAGCCCGAGCGCGTGCGCCGCAAGCTGTAAGTTTTCCATAACCAAACTTCCGTCGTAAACACGCGTAGGAACGCTTTTATCCGCAAGCACGACAAGCACGCAAGGTGCGCCGTAAAAAGGGTCTGCACGGAAAAAAGGGTCGTCGTTTGCGTTCAAGCGAGAAAGTTCGTCGCGAATTTCTTTATTCGTTACCGCTAAAATAATCGGGGATTGTTTATTCAATCCCGACGGAGCGTTCAACCCAGCCTCAATAATCTTATCAATCAATTCTCTTTCCACAGGTTGCGCTTTATATTTTTTTATGCTCTTTCGCGTGAGCATTGCTTCCATTGCGTCCATCGTTTTCCTCTCTTATTCTTTATATTGTAATTGTTCCACAGACCAATCGGCAAGTGTTGCCGCCATATCTTTGGCAATTTCTCTTGCCCCCTCTAAATCGTGGTATAAATAATTGCCGCATTCTTTTTTGGTATTACCGGGGATTTCCCCTGTATATGTGGCGATAAACGCCATACTTTCTTGCACGAGCGCAATTGCCTGCTCATGAGAAAGGGTATCTCTTACAAGCAGGTAAAAACCCGTTTTACAGCCCATAGGCCCTACGTAAACGATTTCGTCGCCGTGGCTACTGTTTCTTGCAAACGTCGCAAACAGATGTTCTATCGTATGCGCCGCTTTCATACAAAGATAATCGCCGCCGTTGGGAATTTTCATACGTATATCATACGTCACTACGTCGCCGTCGATGCGCGAAACGTACATACCCTTTTGCAGTACGTCGTGATTGACGGTGAAGCTGGCTATCTTTTTCATACCGTTTCCTCCTTATTTGTCAGGGGTAAGTATTCGATGAGGCAGGCGGAAAGGGACAAATACCGCCAAGATTTTATCCTAAGCGAAGTGTATTCGAAACAAAACAAATCCACTGCCTCCCACAAGAATACCCAAGCGAATATATCGATGATTTCCGACAGCACCGCCGTGCGCCGTCCCGTCACTTCTAACCCAATCATCACCGTCAAGGCAATAACGCCGATAAACGCCATCAACGCGGCAATGACAAGCAACCTGCGTTTTTCTCTTCGAACAGCCTCAAATCGGTCCTCATAATAACCGTGTATCGCCGCCTCGTACGCCTTTTCTTCCTCCGCCGTAATGACGTTGCTGTGTACGCGCAGGCGCACTTGCTCTTTCACGGATACCGTTTCCAAACTCCGCTCGATAAATTCCGCCACGTCCGTAGACAAGTCGGCACTTTCGCGTAAACTGTAAGGCGAGAGAAAATCGTCGTCGCTATGCACGCAAAAATCGACGATTACCCGTCCGTCCTCGTCACGGCTTTTTTCTTTGCCTTTGCGGCGGTTTTTCAGTTCTTTCCTAATGTCTTTCAAAGAACGTATCATGTTTTATCCCTTATAAACCTTATCAAAAACGTGCTGGGCATACGCCTTAGCGACGTTTACCCCCGTAACGCGCTCGATTCCCATAAAAAACGCGTTGGAATTGACTTCGCAAACAATCGGGTTACCACCTGCGCCAAACAGTACGTCGATACCGCAATAATCAAGCGAAAGCTCTTTCGCAATTTGCTGACAAAGCATTTGCGTTTGGAAAGAGGGAACGTATTCGCTACCAACCCCGCCCAGCTCGATATTGCTTCTAAAATCGCTATCCGATTGACGGAGCATAGACGCTACCACCTTCCCCCCGACAACGATGACGCGCACGTCCCTGCCAATGCTCGTTTTCACCGTTTCTTGGAAAAGGTGCGGACGGCATTTCAATTTTTGCATCAGCGCAATTAACTCCGTCCTATCTTTTGCCATATACACGCCTTTGCCTTGCGAACCGTAACACTCTTTCACGACGATGGGATAGGAGAAGATTTTTTCAAGTTCTTCCACCGTTTGTTTACGCAAACGCGCGTCGGTATGATAGCACAAGAGCCCTGCCGCCGTTTTGGGCATGGGAATATTCTTTCCCGAAAGCGCGATATACGTCTGCATTTTATCGTCGCAAACTAAAATCGCGGCGTGACTATTGAACAGGCGCAACCCTGCCTTTTCCAGCATTTCGGAAATATATTTATCCTTATCAAAGTATACGCAAAAATCGTATTTCTCCACAAGTTCCGTGTTTATTTTTCCCTCGGCAACAATGGCGTAAAAACTATCGTTACGCAAAACGTCCGTTTTTACGCCCAATTTTTCCAACTCCTCCTTCATGCGTTCCGCTTGGGAGAGTTGCGTTTCCGATTGTAAATAAGCGTTGATTAAAACCAACGCTTTTTTCTTCTTTTCCATTTTTTATAACACCTTTGCGCCCGCCGCTTTCAATACGGCAACCGCTTTTTCAGGCATCGCGGTCTTAAAACCGATATTTGCATGCCCGTCTTTGCCTGCGTAAGAATACATGTATTCGATATTGACGCCGCTTTCGCTGAGCGCAATCAATTCGTCAGCGAGCGCCCCTGCTTTATCGGGTACTTCAATCGCCACGAGTTCCACCATCGAGGATAAGAACCCTGCCGCCTTTAACACGGCAAGCGCTTTTTCGCTGTCGTCGACAATCAGACGTAAGATACCAAACTCCTTGGTGTCGGCAATCGATAACGAGTTCAAATTTACGCCTGCCTGTTTCAATACTTTACAGCAATCGCTAAGTCTACCTTCTTGATTTTCCAAAAACACCGCTATTTGTTTTACCATCTTTTTCCCTCCTTACAACTTACGTTTATCAGTAATTCTTTTCGCTTTGCCCTCGCTTCTTGCCACCGTCCCGGGGGATACGAGCGTAATCTTCGCACTTACCGACAGCGCCGAAGTCATATCGGACGCGAGCCTTCTTCTAATTTCCTCTACGTGCGCCACTTCGTCCAATTTCACGTTAGGAGAAAGTTCCACGACGATTTCCATCGTATCAAGGTTATTCACTCTATCCACGTTGATGTGATAATTGGGGGTGATATCCGAATTTTTCAAAAGCACGCTTTCAATTTGCGAAGGGAATACGTTTACGCCGCGGATAATCAGCATATCATCGCTTCTGCCCGTAATTTTATTGAGTTTCACCGACGTTCTTCCGCAAGGGCAAGGATCGTCGTTGAGGCTGGCGATATCACGCGTTCTGTAACGGATAAGCGGCATACCTTCTTTCGTAAGCGTCGTAATAACAAGCTCGCCCGATTCCCCATAAGGAAGCGGCTCTAACGTATCCACATCCACAATTTCGGGATAGAAATGGTCGTCTTGGAAGTGCATACCCGTCTTAAACTGACAATCGCATGCAACACCAGGGCCGGCAATTTCCGAAAGGCCGTAAATATCGCAAGCGCGCAAGTTCAAACGCTTTTCAATATCCTCACGCATGCCCTCCGACCATGCTTCCGCACCGAATATACCGCCTTTGAGTTTGATATCCTCGCCGATTTTCAAGCCCATACGTTCGATTTCTTCCGCAAGATAAATGATATACGAGGGCGTACAACAAATGATATCCGCCCCAAAATCGCAAAGCAATTGAATTTGTTTTTGCGTATTGCCTGCAGAAGCAGGCACAACGCACGCACCCAACGTTTCCGCGCCGTAATGCATACCAAGACCGCCCGTAAACAAACCGTAACCGTACGCAACGTGTACAACGCTATCCTCGTCTGCACCTGCCATGACGAGGGAACGAGCAGCGCACTCACCCCACATATCGATATCCCCTTGGGTGTAGCCTGCCACCGTCAATTTGCCCGTCGTTGCGCTACTTGCGTGCAAACGCACGAGGTCTTTTTTCGGGCGCGCCATCATGCCGAACGGGTACGCGTCGCGAAGGTCTTGTTTTACGGTAAAGGGCAGTTTATAAATATCATCAATCGATTTAATATCCTCGGGTTTCACGCCCATCGCGTCCATTTTCGCACGGTAGGGCGCTTGGTTTTCGTACGCGTATTTGACGATTTTAACAAGTCTTTCCGATTGCAAAGCTTTCTTTTCCTCTTTGCTCATCGTTTCGATTTCTTTTTGAAAATACTGCATTTATCTTTCCTTCTTACTAAAAAATTTTATACTTGTTCGTAACCCATACGGAACGCCGTTAAATTCAGCTCTTTGAATTTTTCAGGCACGCAAGCGCTAACCGCTTCTTCCATCACCGCTTTGTCAAATCCGTACAGTTTGCAAATACCGCCGAGCATGACGATATTCGTCGCCTTTTCGCTGCCTGCTTGTTTTGCAATCGCTTTGGCATTGACAAACTTTGCGCCCTTGCACTCGGCAAGCAATTTCCCCTTGATATCTTCGGGATATTTCGCTACACCCGTAATGCAGGGCATAGGCAAAATTTTCTCTTCGTTGACAAGCAAAATGCCGTCTGCTTTCAAGTAATGCTTTACACGCGCCGCTTCCAACGCTTCAAACGCGATAATCATATCCGCGCTCCCCTCCCAAACAACGGGGGAATAAATTTTTTCGCCCATACGAAGGTGCGTGGTAACGCTACCGCCGCGTTGGCTCATGCCGTGAATTTCGCTAATCTTACAATCCATACCGCAAAGAAGCGCGTATTTACCAAGCACGCGGCTTGCCAAAATCGTACCTTGACCGCCTACACCCGAAATAAGAATATTCATCATCTTACACGCCCTCCTTAGAAATACATTTGAACGGACAAACTTGCACGCAAACTTCACAGCCTACGCATTGCGCCGTATCGATTACGATGCCCTTTTCCCCTTTGCTAATCGCAGGGCAACCGAGTTTCATACACTTACCGCAGTTCTTGCAATCTTTCACAACCACCGCAGGTTTTTTCAATTTCTTATCGAGAAGTGCGCAAGGTCTTTGCGCGATAATAACGCTCACTTCCTCGCTTGCCGTCGCAGCTTTCACCGCCTTTTCCACAGCAACGACGTCGTACGCGTCTACAATTTGCAAATCTTTTACACCGCACGCTTTTACAAGTTCGTCCAAAAGCACGACGGGTGCGCTTTCGCCTTTCAAATTCTTGCCCGTTGCAGGGTGTTGTTGATGCCCCGTCATACCCGTCGTCGAGTTATCCAAAATCATAAGCGTCACACCGCTTTGATTGTACACGGCGTTGATAAGCCCCGTCACACCGCTATGTAAGAAGGTGGAATCGCCAATGACGGCAACGTTCTTGCTCTTGCCGTCCGTCGCTTTCTTAAAGCCGTGCGCCGTACCCACCGACGCGCCCATGCAAATGCAGGTATGGAGCGCCGACAAAGGCGCAACCGCACCCAGCGTATAACAACCGATATCGCCGTTTACCGTCAACCCAAGTTTATTGAGTACGTAGAATACCCCTCTATGCGGACAGCCCGCGCACATAACGGGCGGACGAGCAGGCACGCTTTCCGCCGTAGGGATTTCCCCACCGAAAAACGCTTGTTTAATCTTCGCCACCGAAAGTTCCCCTTGGATCGAGAATACTTCCTTGCCAATGCAATCGATACCGTTTACTTTCAACGTTTCTTCCACAAACGGTTCCAATTCCTCGATGACGTATAATTTCTTTACCTTTTTCGCAAATTCGCCAATCGCCTTTACGGGCACGGGATAAGGCGTACCCACCTTAAACACGTTGGCGTTTGGCAAGGCTTCTTTTACGTATTCGTACACCACGCCGCCGCAAACGATACCAATTTCGTCCTCGCTGGTATATTCCGCGCGGTTAATAGACATGCCGTTGACAAAATCGGCAAACGCCTTTTCGCGTTCTTCCACCGTCACGTGACGACGGATAGCATTGGCAGGCATCATAACGTACTTTTGCGGATTGTTCGCATACGGACGGTTTTCCTTTTCCACTCTTTCGCAAAGTTCTACAATCCCATGCGAGTGCGCAACTCTCGTCGTTTCACGCAAAATAACGGGCGTATCAAAATCCTCACTGATGTCGAAAGCAATCTTTACGAAATCTTTCGCCTCTTGCGCGTTGGACGGTTCTAACACGGGTACGTGCGCACTTCTACCATACAAACGGGTATCCTGCTCGTTTTGAGAAGAGTGCATACCAGGATCATCCGCAACAACGATAACAAGTCCGCCGTTGACACCCGTATACGCCGCGGTAAACAAGGGGTCGGCGGCAACGTTCAAACCCACGTGTTTCATACACGCCATTGCTCTTGCGCCGGCAATCGACGCGCCGATAGCCACTTCCATCGCCACCTTTTCGTTGGGTGCCCACTCTGCGTAAACGCCGTCGTACTTAACGAAGTTTTCCGCAATCTCCGTGCTGGGCGTACCGGGGTAAGCGGACAACACTTTCACGCCTGCCTCGTATGCGCCGCGCGCAATTGCTTGGTTGGTCAAAATCAATTCTTTCATATCCTTTCTTTCCTTACAGTTTTTTATCTTTGTTTTGTAAAAACGAATATTTGTCCTATTATAACACACACGCGCGCGTAAAGTCAATAACTCTATGAAAAAATCATAAAAAAAACTGCCCTAAAGGGCAGTTGCGTGGTCGCTTGCGTATCTTAAAAATTTTTATCTCGTTTGAGATATTCAAAGTTTTTTCAAAACAAGTTTGTTATAATATAATTAACCTCGTTATTTTAGAGTTAAAGGACTATATCCCTTGACCTATAATTTTAATAATTCAAACAAAGAAGTTCTTATGAAAAAATTATCACCCATTTTACAAATGTTTTACGGAAAACGCGGAAACAGCGACCTTATCGCTTGCACAAAGGAATATTCGCGCTTGGCGGAAATTGCAGGAAAGCTTGACGAAGCGTTTAGAGAAAAAATTAAAGACAACAACGAGTTGCTGTCTTTGTTTGATAAAGTTCTCGATTCCAATGCGGATTTGCATTGCGAATCGGTGGATCTACATTACGTAGAGGGGTTCCGTTTCGGCTTTCTAATGGCGTTAGATATTATCTATGAACCAAACGAATAATGCTTTTACACAAACAACGCTCTAAACGGCGTAGGTACACTCGCTAAAAGCGTAATTTCCGCTTTGCTTACAGGATGGATAAACGAGAGTTTCGAAGCGTGCAAACCCAAACGTTTCAAGGGATTTTTCGTACAGCCGTACTTGTCATCCCCCACAACGGGGTGGTTTAACGATTGCATGTGTACGCGGATTTGATTTTTCTTCCCCGTTTCAATTTGCACTTTTAATAAAGAATACTGCTCGTTTTCTTTGATTACGTTATACTTCGTTATCGCCTTTTGCCCCGTAATATCTTGCGTGGAATACATCAGGTTGTTTTTATTCTCTTTCAAATAGGAAACAATCGTGTCCTCTTTTTGTTCCATTACTCCCTCAACAACGGCGTAATATTCACGGAGCGTTACACACTCGTTCCAATGCATTTTCAGCATGGAATATACTTTCGGGTTCTTCGCAAACACCAATACCCCCGACGTTTCTTTGTCGATGCGGTGCAAAATATACGGACGAACGTTTTTACCGCTTTGTTGCAAATATTCAAACACGTGGGCAAACGCGCACTCTGTTTCATTATCACTCTCCACTGAAAGTAAACCCACAGGCTTATCGATAGCAATAAAATCTTCGTCTTCGTAAATAATTTTTACCGTCGTTTGTTCCCGCTTTCCACGCGGTTCTTTTTCACGTTTATCTGTTTCTCGACGTTTGGGTGCTTGGGCGATATTCCCCTGTACACTCTTTTTCGAAAGTTTGACTTCGTCATCCTTACCAAGAGGGAAATCGAACTGTGTTACCACGCTGCCGTTGACAAGCACTTGTCTTCGAGCAAGCAACGATTTTACGTTGTTTCTCGACGTGTTGCACTTTCTAAGCAAAAATTCCATCAACGTATCGCTTTTATTCACTTTATACACGGCGGTATAGGGATTATCGCCGTATTTGGCAGGGGTGCGTGTGCTTTTTTCGCCGCGTACCTGCCCACCACGTTTTTGTTTATTATCCCTTTCGACGGGTACATACCCCGTCCTTTTTTCCTTTTCCGTTCTTCTTTCCATGCTTACCCCTTACAGTTCAAAAGGATCGTCGTTATCTTTGCGTTTACGGCGTTTTTCCTTCGGCGTATCCTCTATAACGTAAATACCCTTTTGCCATTTCTTTCTACGTCGATATGCCGCGATAGAACGAATAAGTGTGCCCGTGAAAAAGAGCACGATATTGCCAAGCGCCACAAAGATAGCAATTCTTCCTGCCCAAGTATTGAAAACGCACAAAAGCGCCAAACAAACGACGTCAAAAATCGCCAGCCATTTCATCTTTACAGGGATAAAGAAGAAGAGCAAAACTTGGTGGTTGGGATATAAAATCGCAAACGCCAAAAACAGCGAAAGGTTAAGATAATACACCGTGGCGTAACCCGTGATAAAGCCAAACCCTATCGAACATAAAACGCCGCAAAAATAGAATATATTGAATTTGAACGCACCCCACGTCCTCTCTAACGACGTGCCGATTATCCAATAAAAATACAAGGAAATCAACAACATAAACGGATTAAATTCGGTAGAAACAAAGATAAAGGACACCAGCCGCCAAACTTGACCGCGCAAAATTGCCTCTTTGTTGAAATCGATATAATAATCAAGCCAAATGCCCGTATTAAGGTAGACGATATAATTTACCATCCAAACGAGCAGCGTGCCAACGACGATAACCATCATCAAATTTTTCAGCGCAAACCGTCCGAATTTTCTATCCAATTTGTCTAATAAAGGTTCTCTCATACTTTATTTATACCCTGTTTTTTACTATATAAACGCCTATTATTCCTCTATCAACCGCGGCGTACCTGCCACGAAATTGATAATTTCCGCCGCCGTTCTTTGAATTTGTTCTTCGTTCGTAATACTCGGCGTTCCATCGCCCTCTTGCGCGCCGTACATGCCAAAATACGCATGACAACCGCCCTCTATCACCACTTCGATCAAATCGGAAGGCAAGTTCTCTTTATTCTTTTCGTATTTTTCTTTATTGAGTACTTTATCTTCGCTGCCGTAGATAGAAAGCACGCGAAGTCCGCTACGAGATAAATCTTTCGTGGAATACGAGCCGAGCAAAATAAGCCCTGCAAAATCGTCCGCGTTATCCTCTAAATACGCCGCCGCCATCGAACCGCCAAGCGAGTGCCCAGCCATAAACCAGCTATCGATTTGAGGAAATTCTTCCCGCACGCCGTCCGCCGCATTGACGTCAAACACGGCAAGATTAAAAGGCATATCCAACAAAACGCATAAAAAACCCTTTGCCGCACACGCTTCCATCAGCGGAATATACGCCGTGTATTCCACCTTACCGCCCGGATAAAAAATCATCCCTGCCACCGCGTTTTCAGGCTTATAGACAAGCGTTCCGTCCTCCCACTTCTCTTGCGTAACCGCCACCTCAGGCACAAACGCATCAATAGCGCCCTCATCCGCGTGATAATATTTACTCAAATAAATCGCGCACGCGCCTACAAGAATTGCTATCGCCAACAGGATAGACGTTATCCATATAAAAATTTTTCGTTTCTTTTTATCTTGCCAAAAACTCATTTCCCATGTTTGAAATAGCGTCATTAACGACATTTTCTAAAATTTTTAATAATCATCTTGACTTTTTTATCCTGTATATATATAATAATAATATAGTGCTAAAAAGTCAAGTAAAATAGCATTTACCAACCCAAAAGAGAGTGTTTATAATGAAAAACTTCTTCAAAAAATTTTTCAAGGGCATCAAAGACGGCAAATTTTGGTTCAGACTTAAAATTATTCTTCGTCAAAAAAGATTAAAATCCAAACATTTGTATTATATATCCAATGAAATTGTCAAAGGAAGGCAAGAAGAAGCAAAATGGCTTAAAAAGCTCGAAAGAAAATACGCCAACATCATCAAAGAAGGCATATCCGAACCACTTTCCTATAACTACTCAAATAAGGTTTGGATACTTTGGCTAACAGGATTAGAAACTGCACCTGACGTAGTGAAGGCTTGCTACAATTCCGTAAAACGCAATATGCCCGAACGAGAAATAATTTTCCTGACGGAAAAAAATGTATTTGATTATATAACGTTGCCCGAGCATATTATAGAAAAGCGAAAAAAGGAGCTCATTGGCGCTGCGCACTTTGCAGATATTATTCGGCTTGAACTTTTATGCACTCACGGTGGCATGTGGATTGATTCAACTGTTCTTTGCACCGCCTCCTCCAGCGACTATAAGCCCATAACAACCGCCCCTTTCTTTATTTATCACGATGTCCTCGACGAACACATTAGAAGAGCTTCTAATTGGCTTATCGTAAATAACAGTAATAGCCAGCTTTTAGCGTTGACAAAAAAATTAGTCTTTCAATACTGGAAGGACTACAATTACTCCGTCAATTACTTATTCTTAGATTTGTTAATGGCGTTAGCTTCTAGACGATATCCAGAAGAATGGAATAACATGCCGCCTTATAACAATTATGCGCCTAGAGTTTTGCAAAAAGAATTGCCCAAAGATTTTAACGAAAATCGTTGGCAAGAATATTTGAATATGGCAAGTTTCCATAAACTTACACATAAGTTCAAATTTACAAACACCCCCAACTCCACGTTAAGTTATATACTCAACACATATAAAGAAAATCCTTAAATTAAGCGAGCTTGTAAAACACAGTCAATATTAAATTGACCATTGTTTCCTTCTAATATTCCTAATAAATAGCCCCCACGAAAAGTGGGGGCATTATTTTACTCTAAGCGCATTATAAACGTCACTCTATATCCCAAACGCGTTGCCATTTTATATACGGTTTTTTCTTTTCATCAAAGCAAATAGGCAACCATACGTACGTGGCGACGCTTGTATTTTCATCGCTGAACAGAGTAAGGTCTATTTTTTGCGGATTTGGTCCGCACAGTTTATAAAACACGTCGTTCATATCGGGCAAATCTTCCGTCAAATCAACAAGCCATCTATCCCCCAAAGCGATATACGTATCTTTTTTTACAGGGTGTTGGAACACGGACGAAAACTGCGCATGGAACGAATTGTTATCCGTATCTCCAACGCAAACGTTCCCCAAATTAACCCAATCGCCGTGAATATCCGTGATATCCGCAATCTCACTAGCGTTTGGATAATATCCCGTCGTACCCGAGGTTATCATATACAATTTATCATCGCATTGAAAAACGGCAGGCGCTTCTCTAACAAAGGGCGGGCCTTCCGCTTGAAAATGCGTACTGTACACGTCCGTTAAATCGGTATAATCGTCCGTCAATTCTCTTATAACCAGTTCCGAGTGCGGGTTTTCAAACACGATATACGCCTTGTTCTTATATACGAATAAGTCAAAATCCCCAGCGTAATGCGGTTTGGGAAAGATTTCTTTGACAAATTGCATATTCTTTAACGATTTCCCTACGCATATGGAAAACGTACACGTCATAAAATCCCCTTTATGCGTTGTCTTCGCCCATAAAACGTAATTACCCGTTTTTTCGTTAAATAAAATATGCGGCCTATCCATAATATTTTTGGGATAGAACGGATTGTCTTCATCCTCGCTTTCCACCACGCAAAATCCCTCATCCGTCCAATTATACAAATCGGTAGAGGAATACAATTTTACGCCGTGATGCCAAAACGGACATCTCTCACCCGTCGCCGTTCCCGTGATATCTTCTTTATTTTCGCCGTACCACCAAAACTTATTTTCCGCAAATAAGATAGAACCGCCGTGCGCGTGTATTCTTTTTTTATTATTGTCGTACCATATTTTTCCAGGTCTAAAATTTTGATACATCTTTTATTATCCTACTTTTCTAATGTATTTTCAACGTCCGTTTTTCGCCTAAGCACCACCAAAGTTTCCACGTGTTTTGTTTGAGGGAACATGTCGTACGGCTGAATAGACGAAATTTGATAATAACCGCACAACCCCTCTTCTGTATAATTGGGATTTTTTACAAGTTCTCCCTTTTCGTTTTCTATTAAACTGCCTGTTAAAACGCCCAAATCCCTCGCAAGCGTTGCAGGGTTACAACTGATAATCGTCAGCGTAGGAATTCCGCTTTCTAAAAGCGCTTTTAACACGCTTCGTGCGATGCCTGCCCTGGGCGGATCGAGAATCAAACGCAATTTTTCGCCCTTCTCTTTTTCCAAAACGGAAGGCAATTTCTCCTCGACGTAACCGCAAATATTCGTCATATTTGTCAAGCCGTTTTTCGCCTTTAATTTATCCGCGCACGCGCTTGCTTCTTTTTCCAGCTCTATCCCATATACTCGTTTGGCTTTTTTGGCAATCATCGCCGTCAAAAGTCCGCCACCCGAATATGCGTCGATAACGACCTCTTCGCCCGTTTCCACCACCGTTTTCAGGGCAGCCTCGTACAATTTCGTACGCACGTTTTCGTTCACTTGCAAAAAGGTGACGGGCCCTGCCTCATAGCGTATACCCTGTTCCTCTGCATCGAAAAAACCTTCGCCATGCACCAGCGAAAATTCCTCGCCGAAAATTACGTTCGTTTCCTTATCGTTCACGTTGAGATACAGCGTAAACGCCTTAAAATTCTCTTGCAAAAGAGAAATCAGTTTATCTACTTGGCGTAAATTCCGTTTCGCGCATACAAGCGTAAAAATGAACTTTCCACCAATTTCTCTTGCAACAATATGCCTTAAAACGCCCGTCTTTTTTTCCTCGTCGTAACCTTTCACGCCCGTGTCTAAAATAAAGCGTTTGAGCGTAGCTATCAGCGTTTCCGCCCATGAAGGGTGAATCGCGCATTTTTCCAAAGGAATAATCCGATGGGACCGTTCCGCATAAAAACCAATCACGGTATTCCCTTCTTTATCCACACCAATAGGGAGTTGCAATTTATTTCTATACCCGTACGGCAAATCGCTTGCCACAGCGCTGGGCACTTCCGCCTGCAAACCGCCGATTTTACGAAGCGCGTCTTTGACGACGTTTCCTTTATGAACAAGCTGTTTTTCATATTGCAAGTGCTGTAAACAGCACCCACCGCACTTTTCAAACACCTCGCAAACAGGGTTTACGCGCCACGGCATAGGGGTAAGCACTTCTTCCAACTTCCCATATCCGATATTCCCTTTTACTTTCAGCGTCTTAAAACGCACCGTTTCTTGGGGCAAAGAGTAAGGCACGAAAAAAGTAACCCCTTCGTGCCTGATAATTCCTTCACCGTTTGAACCGATGCCTTCTACTTTGGCGCAAACGCTTTCGTTTTTCTTAATCATGATTCTTTCGCCTTATATCGTTTCAAACTATTATTTTTTACTAATTCGACTTACCAAATGGTTCGCCCAAATTCGCCACTTAAACATGAAATAATCGTACGCGATGAATACTGCCGTGCCCACCACCAAAATAATAAGTAAAATATATTTGTCAATAAACGGAATAGACGTTGTGATGGAAAAGATGACCTTCCACGTCAAATACAACGATCCGTCAAACCAAAGCGCTTTTGCAAAGCAAGCTATCCAACGATTGATTTTCGTCTTTAACTGCAACTCGTTCACAAGCGGATGGAGTCCAAAAAACATCGCAAACGGAATCAGTTCCCAAAAGCGAAACGAAGCGAACAGCAAGGATAATAAGCAGGTTGCCACGTATGCGAATATAAATCCGCGCCAACTTTGTTGACAAAGGGGCAACATCAAGGCTATGCTTGCCGCAATATACGCGGTAAACAGGAAAAATCCCGAATATACCCCCAACGTCAAAAACAGCGTGGACAGGGCGCATGCCAGGGCGGCAAGCGCTATTTCATAAGCGGAAATCTTCTTCATTGCATACTCTTAGGACATCGGGCAACAGCAATTCAAGCAAGTGTTTGCACACATAGAAGCGCAACAACACGTCATACAATCCCCACAGATATTGCCACCCATTTGCGGTTCGTCGTGCATCGGGGCAGAATTGGCATACGGGTTTTGTCTTTGTTCGTTTTGTCTTTCGTAATCGTTTTTCGCGTTCATTTTACCGTATGCGTTGCGATATTTTAAGTTGTCAGGATCCATTTGCATGGCAATTTCCAATTGCTTCTTACTCTCGTTTGTCCAATTCTTTTTATAGAAAACTACTGCCTGCAAATAATGCCACTCGGCATTTCTTTCGTTAAAATTATCAAGCGCCGATTGCGCTTCATCCACTTTATTCTCTTTCAAAAGCTGCGCAACTGCTTCCAAAGACCCTGCGCCTTCCGTCTGCTTGTTTTGTTCCTTTCTCGCCGCCATAACTTCTTTATATACCGTTTCGAGTTTGGTCAAATTTCTTGCAGCTTCGTTACCGGCTTCTCCGTCCTGCCAACGCTCTTCCGCGTACTTTTCGCGAAGCGTTTGATAACGCTCGGCAATTTCCTCGTCCGTCGCAGTTTCTTTTAAGCCTAAAAATTCGTAATATTCGTTCATATTTTCTCCCTTTGACTTTCGCCAAATGCATTTATATAGTAGTATCTTCCTTTTCGTCCTTTCTATCCTTTTTACATGCGCAACCTTGCATGACGTGTTTTGTCATCATAGGAAGCCCTCGCAAAAGAATATTATCGGATAAATCGTGATTAAAGCAAAAAGGAATTTCCGCTAAGTTTTCACGGATATCGTAGAATATTGCATGAAAAGCAAAGCGCACTTCTTCGCCGCTCGTTCCCGTGAGGAGTTCGTCCTTACACGCCGCGTTATAAGCAAGGATAAACGGATTATACGCACCTTGTTTTTTATCTTTATCATAATCGTCTAAGGCATCGATAAGATAAATCCATTTCCCTACGGCGTAGAAAAGATTGTACGTGTATTCGCTTTTCTTATCCCCCAAAGCATAATCGGAAAACTGCGCCAAAATCTTTGCCGTAGCGTCGGCAGACCTATCGATACTATCCACCTTCGCCTTTTCCAATTTCTCTTGCTCTGCCAAGTTTTCGCGAACGATTTTCTCAATCTCAGGATACGCTTTCTTCGCGCGCTTATACCCCTTTTTGAAGAGGAAACGTTTGCCACGCCCCTTGCCTTCGTCTACAATGTCGTCCGTGTATTTATAATACGCCAACAGCGTATTGAGCGCACCCAACTTCCTTGTCAGCTCGTCTACGTCCGCCATCATCTTAGAGCGAATACAATGCGTCAAACAATGCCCTTTTTCAACGTGAACGTCCTCGCCCAAAATGTTGTGCATGATGACGGAAAGGAAGGTGATATCGTAAGAAAGCCCAAACCTCGCCGTTTGTCCGCAAACCTGGGCAATCCCCTTACAAACGCCGCAGTACATCGCCTCGTACAACGTTTTGTCTTTGATATATAAATACGGCGTATCCGTACGTACGTAACCGAACATACTCTCTCCTATTACGGTATCATTATACCATAGCACTCGGGAATAAACAACCGCAAATATACGGTTTTAGCATAAATCACCAAGATTTCACAAGTCGTACAAATTACAGCTTATTTCTTAATGGGCGCAGGTACGGGTACGATTTCCCCATCCGCAAATTTTTCAATGAGCGCCGACATCTTGTCCAAATCGTTGTCTACCACCGTCTTGAAACGAATGGGCTTATAACGAAGTTCCATCAAACTCTTAGGCGGTTTCATCGCCGTGAGCAAATTCAAGCGTTTTACGCCCTTAAAACTGTCTTTAACGTCGTTGCCCGAAAGTGCGTACAATACGTCTTGGGGGAATTTATACGGGTTCGCCGTAGAAAGTACAACGATGGGCGTCATATCCACCACCTCGCCGTCCTCGTCCTTTTTCAGCGTGTTGCGGTATTGCTCGCAAACGGCAAGCGCCACACCCGTATGCGTGTCCATCGCATAGCCGAATTCGTCAAACGTTTCGTACATCGCCTCTATCATATCGTCTTCGCTAGCAAAGCCGCCGAAGAATTCTTTATCAAGCTTGGATTTCTCTTCCGACGTAATCGAGTACTCTTTCTTTTCCGCCAAATCTTTCATGCGCTCCGCCGTAATCTTTGCGTTTCTACCGCTGATTTCAAAAATCAAACGTTCCAAGTTGGAAGAAACGAGAATATCCATCGACGGGGACATGGTACGGAAGAAATTGCGTTTTACGTCGTACACGCCCTTTTTGAAGAAATCGGAAAGTACCTTATTGCGGTTGGACGCACAAACAAGCTTTCTAACGGGCAAGCCCATTTGTTTTGCATACCAGCCGGCAAGGATATCCCCAAAGTTACCCGTAGGCACAACGAAATCGATTTCATCGCCCATTTCAATTTGGTTGGACGTCAACAAATCGAGATACGCCGAGAAATAGTAGGCAATTTGCGGCGCTAAACGTCCGAAGTTAATCGAGTTCGCACTCGAAAGACGAACGCCCTTTTTCGCCATTTTTGCATTAAATTCTTCCGAAGAGAACATTTTCTTTACGGCACGTTGACAATCGTCGAAATTGCCTTTTACCGCCGCTACAAAGACGTTTTTGCCGTCTTGCGCGCACATTTGTAAACGTTGCATTTTCGCAACGCCCTCGTCGGGATAGAATACCGCCACTTTCGTGCCGGGTACATCGCGGAAACCCTCGAGCGCCGCTTTACCCGTGTCACCGCTCGTCGCAGTAAGAATCAAAATATCGTCGTTACAGCCCGTCACTTCACTGCTCTTTTTCAAAAGGTAGGGAAGCACGGTAAGCGCCATGTCCTTGAACGCGCAAGTAGGGCCGTGGAAAAGTTCTAACACGAATAAATTGCCGTTGACTTTTACAAGCGGCGCAGGATCGTTACCCGTGAACGTGGAATATGCCTTTTCGCAAATTTCTTTTAAGTAATCCGCGCCTAAATCGTCGGCAAGATATTTCCCCAAAACAAACGCCGCGCGTTCGGGATACGTCATGTTTGCCATTTCTTGCATTTCTTCTTGGCTGATGACAGGGAATTTTTCGGGAACGTACAAACCGCCGTTATCCGCAAGCCCTTTTACAATCGCTTGCGCACCCGTTACTTTTTCTCCGCCTCTCGTACTGATAAAATACATCTTTATTACCTACCTTTGGTATAATTATCTTTTTTGCGTAAACGGCGTTTTTCTTTCAAACGCCTGAAAACACGCCAAAACGGACAGAACTCTCATCTGCCGTTTGACGTACTCGTCTTTTTCCCTTTCTATGTAGTTTCTATACTTACGTCAACTGAAACGATTGAAAAAAGCCGAACGGAAAAGACCGCTCGGCTTATCCTTTCAATAATACCGTTCGTCTTGAAATAAAAACGGTGCTTTCAACCTACTTATCAAAGATACTTCGTTACGAAATCAGGAAGGTCCTCTTTCGCCGCGGAAACAGACACGGTGATTACCATGTTGTTATTCTTCGCTACTTTATCGAGCATATAGAAGAACGCCGCGAGTTCCGCAACAGGTTTGCCTGCAATACGGACAACGCCGTCGATAAATACGTACTCGTTATCGTGGTTGCCTGCGATAACGCCTTTCACGAATCCGCAAAGCGCCGTTTCGCCTGCGATGTCGTATTCGCTCGTATCGATAAAACGCACTTCGCGTTCCAAATCATACATATAGCGCTTGCTGTCGGTGATGTAAATAAGATGCCCTTTTGCATCTTTTACCGCCGCGTTTGCCGCGTCGATCATCATCTTGGTTTTACCCGTTCCTTTTGCACCGTAAATCACTTTAATCATATTAAAAATCCTCCCGAATTTTTTGGTTGTTATTCCCTCCCGAGGTAGTTTTTTCAAGTCG
>JAZRRB010000062.1:0-8438 GCA_045650385.1 Candidatus Scatosoma sp.
ATCAACGTAAACCACTCTATTTCGGGTGCGTGCGCACTTGCAATCCGCACGCCCAACGGGCTTATCTATCACAGCGGCGATTACAAAATCGATTTGACGCCTGTCGCTGGCGAGCCGATTGATTTGAAGCGGATTGCCGAACTTGGCAAAGAGGGCGTTGCGCTGTATTTGAGCGAATCGACGAATATAGAAAGGGCAGGATACACCATGAGTGAAACGGTGGTGGGCACGACGCTCGACCATTTGTTTGCCGAAAACGCAAATCGTCGTATTATCATCGCAACGTTTGCGTCCAACGTACACCGCTTGCAGCAAATTATCGATTTGGCGGTAAAATATCGTCGAAAAGTGGCGCTTTCCGGGCGCAGTATGTTCAAGGTAGTAGACGCCGCCGTGAAAATTGGGGAATTGATGATTCCTGAGGGGGTGCTTATCGATATTGAACGCGCCAAGAACCTTTTCGATGGGGAACTTTTGATTGTGTCTACCGGCTCGCAAGGGGAGCCCATGAGCGCGCTCACGCGTATGGCTATGGGAGAATTTAATAAAGTTACGGTAGGGGAAAACGATACAATTATCATTTCCGCAACGCCGATTCCCGGTAACGAAAAAATGGTGTATCGCGTCATCAATAACCTCTATAAAAAGGGCGCGAAAGTCGTGTACGAAAGCCTGGAAAAAATCCACGTTTCGGGACATGCTTGCCAAGAAGAGCATAAAATTTTGCATACCCTTTTGAAACCGAAATTCTTTATCCCCGTACATGGGGAATACCGTCATTTGAAACGCCATGCGGATTTGGCGCAATCGCTTGGCATGCCCGAACGGAATATCCTTATCACCGAAGTGGGAAATTGCGTGGAATTGACGGGAAATTCGCTTGACCTTGGGGAGAACGTTCCTGCGGGGACGAAACTCATCGACGGTGAGGGTATGGAAGATTACGGCACAAGCGAAGTTATGAAAGATAGATTGAAGATGTCTGCCGAGGGGGTTATTACGGTGGCGATTGCCGTCACGGGCAATTACGTTATCAACGACCCCGTCGTAGAAGCGCACGGCTTTGTGTTTACGGAGAATACGGCGACGGAAGAAGAAATTCGTATGCTTGCCCAAAAAACGGTGCAAAGTTATAACTACGGCAACGGAAACAAGGAAGAACTCGCTTTGTTCGTGAAGAAATCGTTGAGAAATTATTTTTATAAAAAAACCAGACAGTCGCCCCTTATCGTGGTGTCCGTTTTGGAAGTATAAACAAAGGAAATAAGATGGAATACACCGCATCGCTCGTACAACTGCATATCGATGAAAAATTGCAGGAAAAACGCCGTTTGGCACTCGAAAACGGGATTCCCGTTGCCGATGATGAAACGTTGCAATTTTTGCTTGTCACGCTTGCCATGACAAAGCCTTTACGCATTTTAGAAATCGGATCGGCAGTAGGGCTTTCGGGCGTAGCAATGTTGCAGGCGTGTCCTTTGGCTACGCTCACTACAATGGAATTAGAGGAAGAACGCTATTTACAGGCGAAGAAAAATTTTGCCGAGTTTGGCGTTGCGGATAGAGTCAACGCGTTGCTTGGTGACGCGGGCGAGATACTTTCCATGATGGACGGGCAGTACGATTTTGTGTTCTTAGACGGACCGAAAGCGCAATACGAAAAGTATTTATTCGATTTGAAACGTCTGATGAAAAAGGGAGCAACGCTGTTTGCCGACGACGTGCTTTTGTTCGGTTGGGTAAGCGGTGAGGAAGAAACGCCGCAAAAACGTCGTTCGATTGTGGAAAAGATACGCTCGTATTTATCGGTGATTACAAACGATACAGATTTTGTGACGTCGGTTATCAACGTGGGCGACGGCGTAGCGCTGTCCGTGTATAAAGGAAAAGAGTAATTTACAAGCGAGAAGAAAAATGAAAGCAGAATTGTTAGCCCCTGCTGGTAACTATGAAAAACTGAAAACTGCGCTACATTTTGGCGCGGACGCCGTGTATTTAGGCGGAAAGCACTTTTCCCTGCGTACGTTTGCGGATAATTTTACGGTGGAAGAACTCTCTTCCGCTGTTCAGCTTGCCCACGCGCTTGAAAAAAAGGTATACGTTACAGCGAATATCTATGCGCGCAATCCCGATTTTGCATTGCTTTCCGATTATTTTAAGTCGCTGCAAACGATCGGCGTGGACGGAGTCATTATCAGCGACCCGGGGGTTGTGTATATTGCGAAAAAAGCTGCGCCAAAGCTTTGTATTCATCTTTCCACACAGGCGAATACGACGAATAAATACGCCGTCAAATTTTGGGCGGAACAAGGCGTTTCCCGTGTGATTTTGGCAAGAGAACTTTCGATAAACGAGATTAAAGAAATACACGATTTTAACCCCGAAACGGAGTTGGAAACGTTTGTACACGGTGCTATGTGTATATCGTATAGCGGCAGATGTTTGCTTTCCGATTATTTGGACGGTCGCTCGTCGAATAGGGGCGCATGCGTACAATCGTGTAGATGGCGCTATGAAGTGCGCGCACTCAACGCCACCAACGGGAAATCGGAGTGGCTGCCTATCGAAGAGGACGAGCGTGGCACGTATATTTTTAACAGCAAAGATTTGAATATGCTCTCGCGTTTGCAGGAGTTGGAAAACGCAGGCGTTTCCTCGTTCAAGATTGAGGGACGGATGAAGAGCGGTTATTATCTTGCCACAGTAATTAACGCCTACCGTAGAGCGATGAACGGCGAAGATTTTGCGGTTTCGGAAAAAGAACTTTTGAAAGTGGCGCACCGCGATTATACGCAGGCGTATGCAGATGGGGGAAACGCGGAAACGGTCAATTATAACGACAGCCAATCCAAAGGGGAATACGTCTATATTGCCGACGTGCTTAGCGGCGGCGAAAACGAGGCGCGTATACAAATGCGCAACCGTTTCAAAAAAGGGGACGTGTTAGAGGTGTTATCCCCCGATAATACTTTTGGAAAATCGTTCACGGTGGAAAAGATTATCAATTCCAAAGGGGAAGAAACGGAGGACGGAAAACTCGTGCAAGAGATGTATACGGTAAATTGTCCGTATGTGTTGCATGCAGGGGATTATCTTCGTAGAAAGAATAAGGACTAAGCTATGAAAAAGAAAATACTTTTAATCGCTACGGGCGGCACAATCGCTTCTCAAGCCGGCGACGTAGGATTGGTGCCGGGGATTGGCGCAAACAAAATGCTTTCCTGCGTGCCTGAAATCTTTGATTTTTGTGATGTGGATGCGGTACAACCGTATAATATCGATAGTACCAACGTCACGCCCGCGCATTGGTTAACGCTCGCAAAAACGATACAAGAGCATTACGAACATTACGACGGATTTGTGGTGTGCCACGGCACGGACACGATGTCGTACACGGCGGCAATGCTGTCTTATTTGATACAGCACTCGCCCAAGCCCATTGTGTTGACGGGTTCGCAACAGCCGATAGATAAAGAGGATACGGACGCGAGAATCAATCTTCGCGACAGCTTTTTATATGCGGCTTCCGATTTGGCAAGCGACGTAGTCATCGTTTTTCAAGGCAAAATTATCGCAGGCACGCGCGCGAAAAAGATTCGCACAAAGAGTTTTAATGCGTTTACCAGCGTGGATTTGCCCAACCTTGGCGTAATCCGTGACGGAAAGATAATCCAATACATTACGGCGAAAAAAGCGGACAAGCCTGCGTTTTACACGTCTATTAACGAAAAGGTGGCGTTGTTGACGCTTACGCCTGGGCTTGGTAGTGAAATTTTAGACGCGTATTTTCGCTATAACGATGCCGTGGTGGTTTCAGGTTACGGCACGGGCGGTATTCCTGAGGGGGAATATTACGGCTTTTACGACGTTATCAGTAGTTGGGAGAGAAAGGGCAAAACGCTCGTCGTGACAACGCAGGTACAGCAAGAAGGCAGCGATATGGACGTGTATCGCGTAGGTAGAGGCTGGAAAAACCGCTTTGATTTATTAGAAAGTTATTCGATGACGTACGAGAGCATTATCACCAAACTTATGTGGATTTTGGGACAAACGAAAGAGGATGCGAAAATTAGAGAAATGTTCTATCAAACGGTGAATTACGATTTGATTGGTTAAGGAGAAAATATGCAAAAAGAACAGTTACAAAAATACGCAAGATTGCTTGCGAAAATCGGTTTGAATATCCAACAAGGACAATCGGTGTTTATCGGTGCGGAACTCGACCAACCCGAATTTGTTACCATGGTGGTAGAAGAGTGTTATAAAGCAGGTGCAAGCGAGGTGTATGTGGAGTGGTCGCATCAACCCGTAGAAAAGCTTTCTTCCAACTATCAAACGCTTGAAAATTTGTCCAAGTTAAAGCCTTGGGGGAAGGCGAAATGGGAATATAAAGCGCAAAACTATGCTTGTAGATTGTTTATCGAATCGGAAGACCCTGACGGCATGAACGGCGTCGATCAAGAAAAAATGAGCGCCGCACGCCGCGCACTTTTTCCGCAAGTAAAACCCTATCGCTTGGCACTTGAAAATCGTCACCAATGGTGTATTGCCGCAGTTCCTGGTAAAGCTTGGGCGAAAAAGGTATTCCCCAATCTTTCGGAAGAGGAAGCCATGGAAAAAATGTGGCAACTCATATTGCACACTTCCCGCGCAGACGGGGAGGACCCCGTAGCGGCTTGGGAAAAGCATAACGCACAGCTTGACGCGCGCTGTAACTATTTGAATAACCTCGGCTTGAAGTATTTGGAATATAAGAGTGCGAACGGTACGGATTTTACGGTAGAACTCCATGAAGAGGGTATCTTTTGCGGCGGCAACGAAAAGACGCTTGACGGCAAGGTGTTCAACCCCAATATCCCTACGGAAGAGGTATTCACTTCTCCCGTAGCTGGCAAAGCGGAGGGGATTGTATATTCCACAAAACCGCTCTCGTATATGGGGGAACTGATTGATAATTTCTCTTTGCGTTTTGAAAACGGCAAGGTTGTCGAGGCGAAAGCGGAAAAGGGAGAGGAACTCTTAAAACAAATGGTTTCTATGGACGAGGGCGCAGGAAAGCTTGGTGAGTGCGCGTTGATTCCGTATAATTCGCCTATCAGCGAAAGCGGTGTGCTTTTTTATAACACGCTGTTCGACGAAAACGCAAGTTGCCATTTCGCCGTGGGGTTCGGTTTTAACGAGTGCTTGAAAGGGTATGAAAATTATACGGACGAAGAGTGTAAAAAGCGCGGTATTAACGAGAGTATGATACACGTGGATTTCATGATTGGTTCAAAGGATATGTCCATTGTCGGTATTACCAAAACGGGGGAAAGAGTGCAAATTTTCCGCGATGGGAATTGGGCGTTTGAAATTTGAAGATAGGAGTGCTACAAATGACTAAAATCGATATTTTTTCAGGGTTTTTAGGGGCAGGGAAAACAACGCTTATCAAAAAGCTTATAAAGGAAGCGTACGCAGGCGAAAAGGTTGTGCTGATTGAAAACGAATTTGGGGAAATTGGCATTGACGGCGGCTTTTTGCAAGAGGCAGGTATCAATATTACGGAAATGAATTCGGGTTGTATTTGCTGTTCGCTTGTAGGCGATTTTGCTAAGGCGTTAAAGCAGGTGGCGGTACGTTATGCGCCCGATAGAATTCTTATCGAACCGTCTGGAGTTGGAAAGCTTTCCGACGTAATCAAGGCGGTGAAAAACGCCGATTTGTACGATGCAACCATTGGCGCGGCTTGTACGGTGGTAGATGCAACGAAATGCAAAATGTACATGAAAAATTTCGGGGAATTCTTCGTTGACCAAGTGGAAAATGCAGGCTGTATTATTCTTTCGCATACCGATAAGGCAACGGAGGAAAAATTGGCTACGGCAGTATCGCTTTTGAAAGAGAAAAACGCTACTGCGACGCTTGTAACGGCGAATTGGGGTGATTTGGACGGCAAGGATATCTTGGCGGCAATGGAAAAGAAAAATTCCTTAGCGGAAACTTTGAAATCACTTGCCCATGAAGTAGAACATCACCACGGACATCATCACGAACACCATGCGCACGAGTGTCATGATCCCAATTGTGATTGTCATAACCATGAACACCACGAACATCACCACCACGAACACGAGTGTCATGATCCTAACTGTGATTGTCACAATCACGAACATCATCACCATGGACACCACCATGCGGACGAAGTATTTACCAGCTGGGGCAAAGAAACGACGAGAAAATATACAAAGGAAGAAATTACGGATATTTTGCAAGCGCTTGGCGACGAAGAAAAATACGGCGTAGTTTTGCGCGCGAAAGGGATTGTGGCAGGCGAAGAGAAATGGGTGCATTTCGATTACGTTCCCGGGGATATTGACGTACGTGAAGGCGGTGCGTCGGTTATCGGACGGCTTTGCGTTATCGGTTGCAAGTTAAACGAAGGCGCATTGGAAACGCTTTTCAAATTATAAACGGAAAGGGAAAGGACTATGAAACAAAAACTTCCTACGGAAACGCCCGTCTACCTCTTTTTAGGGTTTTTAGAATCGGGCAAGACGAAATTTATACAAGAAACTTTGGAAGACCCTCGTTTTTCAAACGGTGAAAAAACCCTCTTGCTCGTTATGGAAGAGGGGGAAGAGGAATACGAAACGATTAAATTTGCCGACGCGGAAAACGTGGATTTGGTCGTTTTAGAGGATAAGCAGCAGTTAAATGAAGAATATTTGACGGGGCTGCAACTCCGCTACGGCAGTGACAGAGTGGTTGTAGAATACAACGGTACTTGGTTGCTTGAAGACTTTTTTGCGGCAATGCCTGAAGGTTGGATGATCAATCAAATGATGACGTTTTTCGATTCGAATACCTTTTTGAATTATAATGCGAATATGCGTCAATTCACGTTTGATAAGATACAAAACACGCAGCTTGTCGTATTCAACCGTTTTGAAGATAGTATGGATAAAATGGCGTTCCATAAAGTTGTTCGCGGTATCACTCGTCAATGCGATATCGTGTACGAGCATACGGACGGCAAAGCGGATTTTGACGATATAGAAGACCCGTTGCCATTTGATATCAACGCGCCCGTAATCGAGATTGAGGATAGAGATTATGCCTTTTTCTATCGTGATTTGACGGAGAATATGGAGGCATATATCGGGAAAACGGTGAAATTCAAAGGGATAGTGGCTACGGATAAACGCTTGGAAGCAACCGATATCGTGGTGGGTAGACATGTAATGACGTGTTGCGCCGATGATATTCAATATTGCGGTTTGGCGTGCGTGTTGCCTTATGAAATGCAACTTGAAACGCGCGATTGGATTTGTGTTACGGCGAAAATTCAGTTCCAAAAACACCGTATTTATAAGGGCAAAGGGCCTGTGCTCGTGGCGGAAAAAGTGGTTGTTTGTCAACCGCCCGAAGAGGCACTTGCGACCTTTTATTAAGAGTATAACGAAAGGGCAGGTACGCGTTGAACGCATACCTGCCCTTTTACTATGCAATATTTAATTATACGATGCCGTGTGCCATCATTGCTTCGGCTACCTTTTCAAAGCCTGCAATGTTTGCACCCATTACGTAGTTGCCTTCAAAACCGTAACGTTTTGCCGCGTTTTCGATGTTGTGATAGATATTAATCATAATCGTCTTCAATTTCGCGTCAACTTCTTCTGCGGACCAGTAAAGTCTGCCCGAAGATTGCGCCATTTCGAGTGCGGAGGTAGCAACGCCGCCTGCGTTTGCCGCTTTTGCGGGAAGGTATACGACGTTCTTCGCGTTTTGGAATACTTCGATGGCTTCCAACGTGGAGGGCATGTTTGCGCCTTCCGCAACGTATTTCACGCCGTTTGCAACAAGAGCCGCCGCGCTTTCGCCGTCAATTTCGTTTTGCGTTGCGCAAGGAAGTGCTACGTCGCAGGGGATCGTCCAAATACCTTTGCAACCTTCTACGTATTTCGAACCGGGCACGCGTGCTGCATATTCTTTAATACGCGCGCGTTCTACTTCTTTGATTTGTTTTACAACGTCGAGGTTGATGCCGTTGGGATCGTAAATATAGCCGTTGGAATCGTACATTGCTACAACTTTTGCACCAAGTTCTTGTGCCTTTTGGCAAGCATAGATAGCAACGTTACCGCTACCGGAAACGATGGTGGTTTTTCCTTCGAAGGAATCGCCGCGCATTTTCATGGCTTCCGCGGTGATGTATACAAGTCCGAAGCCAGTTGCTTCTTTTCTAACGAGCGAACCGCCGTAGGAAAGTCCGCGTCCTGTAAGTACGCCAACGTGTTCATCGCGAAGACGTTTGTATTGACCGAAAAGATAGCCAACTTCTCTTGCGCCTACGCCGATATCGCCTGCGGGGACGTCCGTGTCCGCGCCGATATGACGGAAGAGTTCGTTCATAAAGCTTTGGCAGAACGCCATAATTTCTCTATCCGATTTGCCTT